>JAPULF010000570.1 GCA_027295245.1 Planctomycetota bacterium | reverse complement strand
GACTTGGTGTCCACGAAACGTGGGGAAGGTCGGCCGACGAAAGGCTTCGCCCTATTGCCCGTCGGGGGCGAAGGCCATCTTCGCGGTCCGGCGGCGCGCGATGAGCGAATTGCCCAGCCGCTTCGCGATCGCTTGGCCGGCCGCGGCGTGGGCAACTTCGTTTGGGTGGTTGTCTTGTTGGTTATGGACGCAAAGCTCCGCCGACCCCAGGGCCAGCAGCACCGGGAGCAAATCGATCACTGCAATACCGTCGTCCGCAAGCCGTTCGGCTATCTGCCGGTGGAGATCCTTCAACGGATAATTCCACAACCTGTCGTCGACGTATGGATAGATCGCGACCAACAACCGCTGATCGGGCCCCAACAGATCGCGCAGATCCCGCAGGGCCGTGAAACAGGTCTCGTAGCTCGGAAGCTCGTGGGCTACGTCGTGGACCACCCACCCGGCTACCGCCACACGGACCCGCGAGAATAAAACCGACACCCGCTCCAACTCGCTCGGCTGCCATGTGATCGTCGAATTCACGCTTGTCGGTCTGCGATCGTTCAGGCCCATGACGACGACGACCGCGTCCGGCTCGTAGGGCATCAGCAGGTCGCGGTAGAGGGCCACCTCCTGCCGGGTGTCGAAGCCGCTTACGCCGCCGTTGACGCACTCGATGGGGCAGTCATCGCACAGCGCCCGTAACCCTCGCCCGACTTGCTCCGGCAGGGTATCGCTCTCGCGCACGCCCGCGCCGAACGTGAACGAGTCTCCCAGGAACACGACTCGATAAACGCCGACCGTCTCAGGCGGCGACGGCTGGCGGCCGCGCAGCCCCAGGTTGTTGATCGAATAGTCGAGTCCGTTGCGGTCGTCGAAGTATCCACGCGGGTTGCTTCCCCACTCCTCGCGGTATCGCACCTTGCTGCGATAGATGTAGGGGTATCCCGTGACCGACTCGTCCACCGTTCGCGAGATGAACCCGCCGTCTACGGCGAAGTTCCGCGGCCCCGGAAAGGGGACCGACATCGCCGACCAGACCGCCTCCGTGATGAAGAGCAGCACGGCCGCCATGCCCAGCGAAACGACCGGCCCCATGGCTCGCCGTGACCCCAGCAGCCGCCGTAGCACCGAGGCGCAGATCACCAATACCGCCAACATCAGCGCGAAAATCAGGAGCAGCCGATAGCCCGCGGGAACCGGTCGGGCGCCGTAGATCGCCGCCCAGTATGCCTGCGAGATATGCCAGACCAGCAGCGGCAGCAGCCCCACCGATGCCAGGCGATTGACCCTGGCGGCCAACCGATTGATCGGCTCGTACTTTTGGGTGGAGGGCCGAGAGGCGGCGACCCTCCGGGGAGCCCAGAACCCGATCAGGGCCGAAACCGCCCAGGCGGCCGCAATCACGATCACGAGCAGATGTTGGCCCGAAATGACTCCGAGGTGCCGATAGGCGTCGTAGATATACCAGCCCACCGCGGACCCGCCGCAGGCAGCGCATACGAATACCGCCAAGGACGACGATCGAGCGTGAATCTCGGTTTTCAATCCGGTCCCTTCAGGATAGTCGGACATGCGGAGCTTGGTCGCGGCCGGGCCGGGCATGTCCCCGGCAGCGAGGATTCGTCATCACTGTTCAGTCGGACTCGCCCCCCGCAGAACTTGAGCCGGGGGCGGCGTCGCTTGCCTGGGCGGCCCTCGGCCTCCGATATCAAGAGAATGACCCACCGCTACGGCACCGCCATACCGGAGAAACCCCCATCTCGAGCAACCTCCATCGGAGCCTGAAGGCGTGCTCCACGCCTTCGACCGGAATCGCGCCCGATCCGTATGCAATCCCCGCCGATCGTGCGAGCGGCGTCACGGTCCTCTTCTGTGCCTTGCTCGCCGTGGCCGCGTCCATCCTGCTGCACGGGTATTACTTCGGCACCGACGATCACCTGGGCATCCTTCCGATGTATCGGGCACTCTTCGAGCCCGGCACCTACGAAGCCGACTGGTACATCCAGGCCGAGCGCGAGATGAACGTCCGGCTGTACTACATCATGTTCCTGCGCGCGGCATCGATTCCGCTCGGCCTGCCGGGGGCGTCATTTGTGTGGTACGTGGTGTTCGGAGCGATTTTGTACGGCGGTCTTTACAGACTGGCTGCCGCGTTTCTGCGAGATTCGCGACTGGCGCTCCTGGCCGCGTTCATCGCCGTGCTTTCGCCGCTGGCACTGCTCCTCGGCCACAGCAAGCTCGTCAATCAACAACTGATTCCCAGCCTGCCGGCCTATGCCTTGAGCGTATGGGCTCTGGTGGCCGCACTCCGCGACCGCCCGTTGCAAGCGGGTGTACTCCTGGGATTCGCGGCGCTCGCTCAAGGACTGGTCGGGCTGCTGGCCGGCGTGCTGGTGGCGGCCACGTTCCTGGTCGAGCATCGACAACGGTTTTCGGCCCGTTGGAAGTCCTGGGCGCTGGGTGGGGCGCTCGCCGCGGTTGTCGCATCGCCGAACATCCTGCTGGTGTTGTCCGCAAGGCCACTGCAGGAAATGGCCGCCGCCACGTTCGAAGACTTCAGCATCTACGCCCGGCTACGAATTCCCTGGCACGTCCTGCCCGGCACGTGGCCACTCGCGGCCTGGGCGAGCGGCGCCCTCATGCTCGCATTCGTGATGCGAGCCCTTGTCGGTCAAGGACTGATCCGAAGGAAGGCGTTCCGGGCCCTCGTCGTGTTGCTGCTCTTGGGCTTTGCGTGCGCAACCGTATGCGTGGAGTTGATGCCGATCACCGCGGTCGCCAAGCTCCAGCTCTTCCGCGGCATGGTGTTGTTCCGGGTTTTGTTCGTGATCGCGCTGCTGTTCTGTCTGCATCGCCGGTACGCAGGGGATTCTCGGATTCTCCCGATCGTCCTCGCCGTCGCCGCAGCCGGCTGCATGCAAGACACCCTCTGGCTGGGGACCGGCCCGGTCCTGTTGTCGGCGACATTCGTAGGCGGGCGCCGCGCCGGCCGCATCATCGGCCTGAGCGCCGCAGCCGCACTCGTTGTTGCCATGACGGCACAATTCGGCGAACACCGCCACGAAATCATGGTGCTCGCTTTGATGTCGTGCATTCTGTGGGCCGTTCTTTACTTCGCCTGGAACCCTATCGAGTTGACCGTTCCGGCTTGGACGCCGGCGGCGGCGACCCTCGGGTTGGTTGTCGGATTCGCAGGCGTCATTCCGTTGCGGAGCGGGCCCATGGCCACGACCCGGATCGCCGATCGGCTTTGGCGCCAATGCAACAAATCGATGCCCGACGACCGTCCGCGCAACGCCGCACAACGGGCCGCCCAGTGGGCCGGCCGAAACCTGCCCCGCGACGCGGTCGTACTGGTCGCACCGCACCTCAAGGACTTTCGATACCGCTCCGCTCGGGCGGTGGTGGTCGATTTCAAGGCCGTACCGTTCACGACGGCGGGGCTGCGAGAGTGGCGCAATCGGCTCTACGACGTTTGCGGGGCGGAGCCGGACGTCAAGATCACGGGCGCCGGCTATTCGGACCTGGCCCCGTTTTTCCTTGGGCAGTCCGGGGCGGACCTCGCCCGAACCGCCGAGCGATATGACGCGGAGTATCTCGCCGTGGAGCGAGACATGACCGGCCCCTGGGAACTGATTCATCAAGAGAATGCCGTGCGTCTCTATCGGCGCGACGGCGAGCGGAGCATCCCGTCCTTCGTGGCGAGCGTGCCCGATCTCGACGAGCCGTAGGAAACTACGATCCGGGAATGTCGATCCGGTCGCCTATCAGGAGGGCGGAATCCGGCGAGTCTGACCGAGTCCGTGGCATGCTATCGGGCTGTCGCGTCAAATGTCGCCCCGGCACTCGACGGTCGACAAGGGGCCTTTCGCGGGGGGCTGGGCAGATTGGGCCGTGATATCGACGTTCGGATCGATATGGACGATGCCGCTGGCGGCGGACCGTCCCTCGACCAGGACCAGCAGGGCAAAGACCTCGCTGGCCGCATAGGTCAGGCCGTCGCGGTCGCGAACATGCAGGCCGATCGCATATTCGCCGGGCGGCACGTTCATCTGAAAGTCGTATTGAACGAGTTGGCTGTCGCCGCGGCGGACGGCCGGGGCGCCGACCCCCAAACGGGTACTGCTGGTCTCATAGAGCGTCAAATGGTCCGCAACGCGGATCAGCGACAGACCATACGAAGGACGCGGCAAGTCGGTGTCGAATGCGACCCGGAACTGAAACCGAACGCGCTCGCCCGGTTGCACCGAAGACACGGGTTCTCCACCGGCCCCGACGAGTTGGATATCGGATACCACCGCTCCCGCCGCGCTCTTGGAATCCTCAAGTTCGGTCGGTTCGGCGCAGGCGGCGTAATACTGTTGAACCGCTTCCGCCGTCGAACCGCAAGACAGCGGACTTCCCTTGGTCAACACGAGGGTGCGATCGCAGAACTTCGTCACCGCGCCCAAGTCGTGGGACACGAAAACCACGGCCACACCCTGCTTGAGAAAGGCCCGCATCCGGTCCATGCAGCGGCTTCGAAACACCCGGTCGCCGACCGACAGGACCTCGTCCACGAGCAAGGTCCGCGGTTCGGCGTGGGCGGCGATCGAAAACCCCAGCCGGGCGTACATTCCACTGCTATAGCGTTTTACGGGCGTGTCCAGGAAATCTCCGATCCCGGCGAACTCGACGATTTCGTCGAATCTGCGCACAACCGTCCGGCGCGACATCCCGAGTATGCTGGCGTTCAGATAGATGTTTTCGCGACCGGTCAGATCGCCGTGGAATCCGGCGCCGAGTTCGATGAGCGGCGAGACCGGACCCTGCACGCGGGAACGTCCGCGATCAGGACGCATGATCCCCGCCAGGATCTTGAGCATGGTGCTCTTGCCCGCCCCGTTTGGGCCGATGATTCCGAGAGACTCTCCCGGCCGAACGTCGAAGCTGACGTCCCGCAGGGCCCAGAACTCCGCCCGCCGAAGGGCCGCGGCCGACCGGCGTCGAAGCAGACGGGCCGCCACCAAGTCGCGAACGGAATCGAACTGTTCGCCTCGACGAAATTTCTTGTATACGCCTTGTACGGAGATCGCCGCGTCGGCCATCGAGG
Source organism: Planctomycetota bacterium (assembly GCA_027295245.1). Taxonomy (GTDB): domain Bacteria; phylum Planctomycetota; class Phycisphaerae; order UBA1845; family UTPLA1; genus JAPULF01. The sequence goes on along the minus strand of JAPULF010000570.1, from coordinate 3,112 downwards.
TATTCCATGTCGATTGCGCGGTCCGAAAATCGCGGATACCGTCGCATCGATCGTTTCCGAAAACAACTGCCTGGGGGCGCAGCGCGCCTCATAAATATCGGTAGCCGCTACGATGTGCTTGACGGGACCGTCGTCGCGGCGGCACAGTCGCCCGGGCCGCGGGTTTGGTCGCCCGTCGATAGCCACCATCGGCAGATTTCGCGCGGCAGGGCCGACCACGCGGCCGCGTCGGAGGACACAAAATCGCACGCTGCGAGATAGGCGGCCCGCCAGGCCGGATCCGAGTACCAGTGGCCGGCATGCCAATTCAACACGGCGAGCCCTCCAATCGAGCGGACGGTTTCCAGGTGAGCGATCACGGAGTCGACGGCCGCGGTCTCGTCCTGCCGCGGAAGATGCATGTCGGCGATCGTCATGGGGAGTTCCAGAAATGACCCCGAGTCCTTTGCGTCACCGAACGGCCGAAACGGAAGCGCAATTCCTGCGCGAAACCCGGGTATGTCGTTGAATCCGATGGTCGTGTCGTAGGCCAATCCGGCCTCGGCATGGGCGGCGAGGGTTTGCAACGGCTCAGCGGGATCGAGCCGGAGATAATGATGGCGGACCCCCGAGGCCGGCCGTCGGGCCAGCTTCGTCAGGCGGTCTAACTGAGACACGATCCGGCGAGGGGCCGAGCCGGCCGAGTAGCTGGCCTGGAGCCCGACTTCCCAACCCGCCGCGTCCAATTCGCCGAAGAGCCGCCTGAACCGGCGACGGTCGGCATCGTACACCACGTCGCACGCATGCCCTTCGCTACGCCGGACCACCGCGAAGTAAAACGCCGATCGCAACCCACGGTTTCGTTCTTGTGCGCATATCTTTTCGAAATCCCAGGCGCGCCGTTTCGTGGGCCGGGCGAAGCAGGTCTCTCGCAGGCCCTGCGACTTCACTTCGGTGCGAAGCGTCCAATACGACTCACGTCGCGTCCGCTTGGCGCCGAGCACGAGGTCCCGCATGAGCCCCGGAATTCGACTGCGCCGCTCCGGCGAGTCGACATCGTGGGTAAACGCGACGGCGTATCGTCGATCATTCGGCCAACGACTGCCCGTTGCCAACCTGCCGATAGTGCGTTCAAGCCCCGTTTGGAGTAACTCGGCGTACGCATGGACCGGCGGTCGCTTCGCCATGATGTCCGACGCGGCGAGGCTGGCAGAACTAGGAACCCGACCGTGGGCGTCGCGCGTCCCCACGGAACGCTCGCCCCCGAGCGTAAGCCAAAACGCGGTCGCTCGAAAAACGTCGAATTCGAGCCGCCGGCCGTCCCATAATCGAGCCGGCTTTTTTCCATTGGAGACGACCGGAACGCCGTCTATTTCAGAAAGGGTCCACGCGCCCGATTCGCCCTCGGAATCACCCTTAGGGTATACCCAAACCGCCGCCCGCCGACCGATCTGCGGATCCGAGCCGTAGTAGATTGCCGGGGTCGGGTCCTCGCACCATTTGGCCCGTACACCCATGACACGCAACAACGCTTCGATCCCGTAGCGGGCGATTGGCGTGTCCGCGAGCGGCTGCACGTAGACCTCGAGCGCGGTTCCGGCATTTCTCGCCGGACACGATCCGACACCGGAAGGACCGTCAACGTGCGAGAGGCTCGGCCGCTTTCGATCGCTCATGATGGTTCGGGATGTGGGCACAGGCCGATATTCCCGTCCGACGAATTCAACCGGAACGTTCGAGGAATCCGTTCCTCGATCATCTCGAAGGACGCCCAAAGACGAGCACATCGTGCGCCCCGGCCGTCCATCGTGAATAGTATCGGTGATCGGAAAAGGGGGGCTGAACAATGTCACGAATGTACAAATGGTCGGCGAATTGCTGATTCAAAACGCACGTACGACGCGATGCCTGTTTCCACCACACGACCCCTGCCGGACGGCCCCAAACTGACCGGGCCGCGACAGACCGCCTCTAGTTGTCCGATTCGAGGCCGTCGAGTTCCCGGTCCAGAAACTTGCCGACGAGTCGAACCAACTCCGCCAGGCTTTTGACGTGCAGCTTTTTCATGATTTTGGCGCGGTGAAACTCGATCGTTTTTTGCGTCACCCCGAGACGAAAGGCGATCACCTTGTTGGCGTTGCCGAGCACCACCAGGTCCAGAACTTCCCGTTCCCGCTCGGAGAGGGCGGACAATCGGGCGTCTATGTCTTCGAGCAGGGCGCGCCTCCGCAGCATGCGTTCGCTGAGACCGATTGCTTCCCGGACTCGGCTCAGCAGTTTCTCGGGCTGAAACGGCTTCAGCAGAAAATCCAACGCGCCGTTGCGCATGGCGCTGACGGCCAGTGTGACATCGGGAAATCCCGTAAGGACGATGGTCGGCAGGCTCACGCGACGGGATGCAAGCTGCTTCAAAACGGTCATTCCACTGATACCCGGCATGCGGACGTCGAGTACGACGCAGCCGGGACGAGTCTCCTCATATTGATTCAAGAAGTCCTCGCCGTTGGTGAAGCCTTGGGCGGCTTGGTCCACGGACCGCAGGAGGGTGATGATCGAATCGCGCACCGACGGGTCATCGTCGATGACGAAGACCGTCGAATTGGAGGTCATTCGGATTCTCTCCCAAAAAGTGTATCCAGGTGCGATTCGAGGTGCGGCATTCGAGTGGCCTCGCAATCCGCCTATGCCGTTTCGCAGCCCGGCAAAATGACCCCATCGCGTTCATTATACCCATTTCCGTCAAGAAAAGGATTAATTGGTCGGGGCGGTTTTTTGTGGGTGCGGCACGGCCCCCGAACAGGGGCTATTCGAGCCGGATTACGAGTAGCGTAATGTCGTCGGTTTGAACATGATTTCGGGTAAATTGTCTTATCGACGCACGAACTCTAGCGATCAATTCGCCCGGCTCGAGATCGTCGTTTTCCTGAAGCAAGTCGAACAACCGCTGCTCTTCGTATCGCTCTTCGCTGTCGTTCTCCGCGTCTGGCACACCGTCCGTGAAAAGAAACAGGCCGACCGGTTTTTCGTCGAACCGAACGATTTCCTCTCGGTATTCGAAGTCGTCTTCGACACCCAACGGAAGCGCGGGATTGACCGTCAATCGCGACACGGCACGGTTGGGGCCGATCAGGTA
>JAPULF010000057.1 GCA_027295245.1 Planctomycetota bacterium | reverse complement strand
CCCGACGAACGGCCTGTTTGTCAAACCTGTCCGAGATTGGAAAGGGGCTGTCGGCATATCTTGCCGATTCCGACGATCGCTGGCCGTATGTCGCCAAGCTTCGATCGTTATCGCGGCACGATCCGCCCTGGCCGACCTTGCCGACGGTCCTCGGCGACTACGTGACCGACAACGACGTGACCGACAGGGAGGTGTTTCGATGCCCTGCCGATATCCGGACGCTTTCGGACGGCAGCCGGTTGGCGGGGACGTTTCCGGCAGAGACCACCTATTTTGCCACGGAAGGGCTCAGCTTCGAGTGGCAGTTCGGCGAGATATACGGCGGAAGGAAACTGGGAGAAGAGATGATGTCCCGTCCGGAAGGATTCGGTCTCGGTCCGGCGGACCAGCCAATTCTCCGGGATTTTGAATTGTTTCACGAAGGCGACGACGGAGGCTCGTTCAACACGCTCTTCGCCGACCTTCGGGCACGGTCCAGTCGGGGCGACCGCGGCCGCTAACAAACCTTGCAGCACGCTCGATCGACACGGTCAGGTTCGGGTCGATCGATCGGAGGATTTTTATGACGACGGAACAAGTGAAAACCATGGTCAAGCAGCATCGCCGTTCGGCAATCTACGGCGGCATCGGGGGATTGGTGGTGGTGCTGATCTTCGGCGGCTGGGCCGTCTTGGAGATCATTCGCACCCCCAACAAGCCGAACGTACACACGGCGTCGCAGACCGACATTGTGACGTACGTCGCCAACAGTCGCGGGTTGGACAGGCTCGCACAGATCGAACAGGAGCGTTTCCTGAGGGAATGGAAGGACACGGTCATGCCCGACGCGGAGCGTCGAAGCGGACTGGCCGCGGCCCTGGGGAGTCTCGACGATCGCAGCCGAAAGAGCTTCGGCGAGACGGTGATGAAACATATGAAGCGCGACTTCATGCAGGACGCCGAACGATATGATCAAATCAGAAACTCCGATGAGGTTTACGCATTCCTTCGCGAACGGCAAGCGGAATACGGCGACAACGCCCTGTTCATGAAGGAAGTCGGGGCGGCCTTTCGAAACGACCTCGACAGCAGCCCGGAGAAGATCCAGGAGTGGGTCATAGGGCACACCAACGCGGAAGAGCGGGCCATCGGCGAGTCTTATGTCGAAGCTCTCAAGAGTGTCAAAATGCAGATCAGACGGGAACAGTCCGCCGCCCAAACGCCGCCCGATGATTCGTCGGACGAGACGAAGTCCTGATTCCGGAGGGCGACACGGCCCGTCACGGAATCCTGCCGGCCTGAAACCCGCTCAGATTCAACGCAAGGGCGCCTTCCCCAGGATTCGTCTCGTCAATGCAATCTGGCCGGCGTGAAACGACTCGTGCATCGACACCATTGCGATGCACTGGACCTTGTTCGTAAACATGGGGTGAGGATCGCCGGCCGTCGGCCGGTCCAGTTCATCCGGCGAGATTGAGCGAACCAACTCGAGCGCCTCCGAATGAACGGCGTCGAATACCCGACGAATCTCGGTCGGGGCGGGGTAGAGCGACGGATCGTCGTCCGGACTGGAGCCCTTGCCGAACAGCTCTTTGAAGCGGGCGGGAATGTGGTCGGTGGGCGTTTTTCCGAAACATCGGGCGTGGACGAGTGTGACTTGCGAGGAGGCCAGGTGGCCGACCTGCCAGGCCACGTGTTGGACGCCCGGGGCCGGCTGGAAAAACCAGTCCGAAGCCTCGATGTCTTCAAGCAGCCCGCACGTCCAGCCGCGCGACGACTCGAGACGATTGATGAGCAGGTCGATCACTTGCATGAAGGGTCTCCTGATTCCTCGAATTCGGCGAGGATTATACGCGGGCCGCTCCGCAACCACATCCGCGATCGCATGCGGGCTTGCCTTGCGCGACTCGTGCGGAGAGAATGGCCGAATCCGAACACGGCCCAGAGGGGAAACCAACCATGGACACGATTCTGAAGCGCTTTTTGCGCTACGCCAAGATCGACACGCAGGCGGATGAGAAGGGCAAGGGCTACCCCAGCACGTCCAAGCAACTGGAATTGAGTCTCCTGCTCGCCGACGAGTGCCGCTCGCTCGGACTGGACGACGTCACGAATGACGAATTCGGAATCGTGATGGCGACGATACCCGCAACCGTTTCGGGCGCACCCACCATTGCCTGGCTGGCGCATGTAGACACGTCACCGGAAACAAGCGGCACGAACGTCCAACCCGTGGTGCACGAAGGCTACGCCGGCGGTGACATTACGCTTCCCGGCGACCCCTCGAAGGTCATTCGCGTTGCGGACAACCCTGAATTGGAGCACCTGCGCGGCGGAACGGTGGTTACGTCGGACGGCACGACCCTGCTGGGGGCCGACGACAAGGCCGGTATCGCGGTCATCATGACGGCCGCCGCACACCTGGTTTCGCATCCCGAAATCAAACGCGGCCCGGTCCGGATCTGCTTTACCTGCGACGAGGAAATCGGCCACGGCGTGGACAAGCTGGACATCGAAAAGCTCGGGGCCGTTTGTGCGTACACGCTTGACGGCGACGGCGCGGGCAAGGTCGATTCGGAGACGTTTTCGGCCGACCTGGCGGTCGTCAAGGTGACAGGCGTCAATACCCACCCGTCGGTCGGCAAGGACGCGTTGGTCAATGCCATTCGCATTCTCGGCGCGTTCATTTCGCGTATGCCGTGGGAGACGCTCAGCCCCGAGACGACCGACGGACGGGACGGCTTCATGCACCCCTACGTCATCGAAGGCGGCGTGGCGCAAGCCACCGCTCGCGTCCTGCTCCGCAGCTTCGAAACGGCTGAATTGAAGACCCATGCCGATCGGCTGGAGCGGATCGCCGTCGAACTCCGCTCCGAACACCCCAAGGCCTCGATCGAACTCGAGATCGTCAAGCAGTATCGCAACATGCGAGACGGCATGACCAAGGAACCGCGGGCGTTGACGAAGGCCGTGGAGGCCGTGGAAGCGGCCGGACTCGATTGCCGTCGGTCGATCATCCGCGGGGGCACGGACGGATCGCGGCTGACCGAGCTGGGTCTTCCCACGCCCAATCTCTCGACGGGCGAGCACAACATGCACTCGCCCCTGGAGTGGACCAGCGTCGAGGAAATGCAGCAGGCCGTTGATGTCCTTATCAAGCTGGCCGAAGGATGGGGTCGCGAATCGAGTTGATCCGAATCGGTTCGACCCGAGCGACGTTCACACGGGCGGTTCGGCGCTCGATTTCACGATTTCGTATCGGTCCAAGACCCTGCCGTTCTCGCTGATTTGCTCCATCTGCAACCGATCGCCTGATATATCCACACGCGTATAGCTGAAGACTTCGTCGTTGAAGACACGCATGTAATCCGGATGTCGTTTCTCCTCGTAGCGGCTGACCCCGCCCGCGCCGGTGGTGACAAATACGACACCCTTGCCCTCCGGCACAATGGCGTCGCGGCGCATCGGAGCGGTGCGCTCGTAGAGGTGGTTGTGGCCGGCAAAAACGATGTCCACGCCGGTGTCCTCGAGGACTTGAAGAAAGGCCTCCTTGACGTAGGCGTGCTCGATCTCCTGGTGTATGCTGCCGGTATAGATGGGATGATGAAAATACGCGAACTTCCAGCGGGCGTCGCAGTTCGTCAGGACTTTGCGAAGCCACGGGGCAACAATCGTCTTCATGTCGTCGTGCGAAAGGACTCCGGCGTATTTGTCGCCGGCGGGGTTGGTATCGAGGGCCACGAACCGGGCATCACCGAAGTCGAACCAGTAGTTTCGTTCCGGCTCGACGCCCTCGGGCCCGTTTTCCGGCAGGACGAACTCACGAAGCATGGGTCGCCCCCCGTCGGTTGAGCAATCGTGGTTTCCGAGGCTCGGCATGAAGAACGCGGTGCGAATAAGGTCGGCGTTGGGTTCGTAGAAATTGCGAAGATAGTCCTTTCGGGCCCCGGCGGGATAGATCAGGTCGCCTACGTGTATCACGAGATCCGGATTGTCGTCGGCCATCCGTTCGGCGAGGGCGGCCTGGGTGTTGCTGCCGTTGCCCGAATCCCCGAATGCGATAAAGCGAAACGCGGCGCCCTTCGTGGCCGGCGTTTCGAACTCGAACGCTTCGCCGACTTCGGTCTTCCACAACAGCCGGTGACTGAGCACGTGACATGTGAGCGGCTCACCCGGCGGCAAACCATAAAACGTTGCCTCGTAGCGTCCGTCAAGAATCTGCGATTCATCGGCTTCCTGCAAGAAGCCCCTTCCACTGTTTGAAGTGGTCAATAACACGGTCGCGCCCGAAAAGAATGCGTCCAATTCCCAAGTGATCACGACAAGTCCCGGCGCGGGCATTTGTATCATGGGGCCGGCGATCAGCACGGGCTTGGTTTGGCGATCGACGACGACGACGACGGCGCCGAGCGTCATCACCGCCGCTGTTCCGACCAGGATTGTTTTCCTGACGCCGGCCCTTTTCGGGGCATTCCACATTTGCACACCTCGCTATGGCATTTCGCGAATGGCTTTTGCGGCCATTTTTTCCAGCCGGACAATCGTCACACGCAAGGCCCATCACCCACTATGGGTGACGCCACGGTGAGTCCGAAAATACTCTAATCCGCTCGGCCACGAGTGGCCCGAGAAATCCAGTTCGCGCGGCAGAGGGGTGGTTGCCCCTGTGCGGCGCGAGGACTATATTACCCCCACGAACTTGGAGAATGAATCATGCCGCTTCCAGACGGAACACCCTCGATCAAAGACCTCTCCGCCCGCAT
>JAPULF010000569.1 GCA_027295245.1 Planctomycetota bacterium | reverse complement strand
TCTGATCGGAACCGGCGAACTGTTCGCATAGGAGTCATTCCACATCTTGCGTCGACGCGCACTCCGGCGGCGAAACGTCCGGCCGGGCGTCGCCGGCACAGACTGACCAAACGTAGATTTGCATTCGTCCCCCCCACCGGTTGCAATGCCGCCGGAGGCACGAATGTTCGACGACAAACGACCGTACACCTTCGATCGCGTCGTCCGCATGATACTCACCGCGGCACTCGTGATCGGCCTCTTCCTCCTGGCACGCTACCTCTCCGAGGTGCTGCTGCCGTTCGTCGCCGCCGTGGTCCTGGCCTACATCCTCAATCCTGTCGTCACCCAGTTCGAGAAGCGATTCAAGCAGTTCCGCTACCAGCAGACACCCACCAACTGGCGCGAGCGCCAAGCGGAGCGATTCTGCCACCTGCTCCAACTCCGCGGCACCGCAGTCGCGTTTACGCTCGTCGGAATCGGAATCGTCGCGCTCGCACTGATCGTCCTCGTCATCCCGCTGATGGCGTCCCAGTATGCCAGGTTCGAGGAGAGCATGGGTACGATTCGCGCCCAGGTCGGCACGGCATACCAGGGGGTCATCGATGCTTCGCGCGAAGCAGTTGCAGAATCACGCGCGGAATCCGCAACAACCGATTCGCTTCCTCCACCGACAACCCAAGGCGACCCCGCGCCCACCACCCGACCGACCCTCAGCGAATGGGAAGCCGCCGGGGAACTCCTTGCCGTCTTCAAGACCGACAAGAAGACGCCGCTTTCGGATCGCCTCGGGGACATGCGCCGCAGGGTCGAAGGCACCTCCGTCGGCGTCATGCTCGAACGCGGCGCCCAGTTCATGAACTCGCCCGACTTTAACCTGCTTGCATTGAACATCGTCAGGCGATTGTTCGCAGGCGGCGTGTCGATCATCAACACCGCCGTCGAGCTCGTCGTCTGGATGACCGCCGTGATCTTCGCCCTGCTATACCTGGTCCTGCTGTTGCTGGACTATCCCGAATATGTTCGAACGTGGAAACAGTTCTTACCGCCCGACTACCGCGAGCGCATCCTCGAATTCATCGAGGAATTCGACATCGCCCTACGGCGCTACTTTCGCGGCCAGTTCGTCGTGGCCGCCATAACCGGAATCCTGTTCGCGCTCGGGTTTTCCATCATCGGGCTTCCCATGGCCGTGCCGTTCGGACTCGCTATCGGTGTGCTCAACATGGTGCCGTACCTGCAGCTTGTCGCATTGCTTCCGGCCGGCGTTCTCACGATCATTCGCTCCGTGGAAACAGGCAGCCTTCTGGGATCGATTGTCCTGGTGCTTGCCGTGTTCCTCGTGGTTCAGATTCTCCAGGATGCCGTCATCACGCCCCGTGTCATGGGCAAGATCACGGGCCTCAGACCCGTAGCGATTCTGCTCGGGGTCTTCATCTGGGGCAAGCTGCTCGGCTTCCTCGGCTTGATCCTCGCTATCCCGCTGACCTGCCTCGGCATCGCGTACTACCGACGGTTCGTTCTCCAACACTCCCGCGAGGCCACCAGCCTCACGAAGGAACCGCCCGACTAGAATAAACCGAGATCAACCGTGGCGGCGCCCCTTGTGGATAACGACGATGACATTCGGGACGCGAAGCCTGCAAGAAACGCTCGACGCGAATGACACGCATGACTTGCCATCACACCGTGCATCCGAGTCCCGGGATTCATCCCGCGCAAATGTGCAAGTCAAACCGATGACCCAACTCGAAAAGGGAAACAACCATGCCGAAGGCAATCTGGAATGGGGCCGTCTTGGCCGAAAGCGACCGCTGCGAGATCGTCGAAGGCAACCAGTATTTCCCCCCCGACAGCGTGAACCGCGAGTTTCTCGAAGAAAGCCAAACGCGCACGACGTGCCCGTGGAAGGGTGAGGCCGGCTATTACCACGTCGCGGTCAACGGCGAGCGAATCGAGGACGCCGCCTGGTACTATCCGGACGCCAAGGAGGCCGCAAAGAAATTCGAGGGGTACGTGGCATTCTGGAAGGGTGTGAAGGTCGAGACGTGATTTGGATTCCCGCTCCGGATCCGAAAGGCCCGCGTCAGGGCGGCCCGCGTGAATGCGGCAGCACGGTGAGCGCGGCAGTCTCCGCTTCACCCATTCCGCCATCGTTCATCAAGTCGCGATCGCGTTCGGCCGTCGATCGACCGAATTCGGACTGCCATTTTTCCTCGAATCCCGCCCAGGCCTCTTCACGATCCGCCCAGCGGGACTCGGCGTGTTCAAGACGCGGCAGCGTATCGTCATCCGTGACGACACGCTGCCGAACGGCCGTATCCTTCTTCAAATCCTCCGATTCGATCGGAGGGAGTACTTTCGGTGGTGCCGGCTCCCACGCCAGGTAGGCGAATCCGCCACCCGCCGCAAGAGCGAAGATTCCTCGCACCACCACACCAGCCCCACTGACCTGTCCTCCCTGCTGCGTGTACCTCGGCATAGTTGCAACTCCGCGGTGCCGGCGAGACTGGACCCGATTTCAAGAATGCAGATCGACCTGCCCGCCGTCGTCGTAGCAGAGGAATCTTCCAATTCCAGTAAAAAAATGCTAATGAATCCCGGTGCAAGCCCAAGCTATTGGCAATCAGGTTTTTATTGGAATTGCCGACATTCACCGCCCGATGTGAAATCGGAAGCGATATCAGCCGGTTTTGATGTGTATCACCTTTTCCAGTGCTGCCAGCGAGGGCAACACCGCTCGGTGATGGCGATGCGCCTCGCAGTAGCGCACCGTCACGATCTGGCGTTCGTCGCCCTCGCCTTCATACTTCGCGGCCCCATCTATGCCGAACCGGCTCAACACATGGTCAATCTGTATCCGTGCCTTGCCGTCGCGGCCGTCGATCGCGATCTGAACCGTACTGAATCGACAACGACCGAGGATCAGTTGCTCCAGAATTCCCGCAGCCGACAGCGTCACCAGAATCAGGATCGAGAAAAATAAACCCGCGGCAACGTGCCCGCTGCCCAACATCATGCCCACCGCGGCCGTCGACCAGATGCCCGCCCCGGTCGTCACGCCCACCAAGCGACCGCGCTCGCGAATAATCGCCCCGGCCCCCAAAAACCCGATGCCGCTGACGATCTGGGCGGCGATTCGCGTCCGATCCGCCATGGCGCCCGAATCCGCCAGGAGGATCGAGGCCTGGGTGAAGATCGCAGACCCCAGGCAGATCAGGATCATGGTCCGCAGACCCGCCGGTTTGAGGGCCCGCTCCCGCTCGAACCCGATCATGCCGCCGCAGATGATCGCCGCCGCCGTAACCACCGCCCCCGCCCAGTGAGGCTGCAAGACGCCGTGAATGTCGCCCATCCAAATCGGCCAACCCATCTGCATCATCGAGCTCCCAGCGCCGAATCGCGCCGACCATCCATCGTCGGCAGTCATGCCGCTCATCGTTGAGGTGTTCACAGAACGCCGTCCGAGGTGGAATGCTCGACAAGCTGCCGTCATTCCACAACCGGACTGACTCCATCGACACTGATACAGGTCTGGATCATCTTCAAGTCGCAGGGAAGCCTCGGCGTCTCGCAGGTGCGGATCAATATCTTGCAATGGCGGAAGGCAACCTGTCCCGGCCGCGCCGGAGATGCTCCCCATAGCGGAAACCAGACCCTACGACTTCGCCTCAACCGGCAATACTTGCCCGCAACTCCGCCAAAGACTCTAATGCGACGTTCAAGATCGACGCCGGCCCCTATCGGCAGGGATCAGGAGGCTGCAATTGAGCATCGCCGCATTGCAAGAAAAGTTCAAAAAAAAGAAGGCCCTCATCGGAATCGTCGGAATGGGCTACGTCGGGCTTCCCCTGGCGAGGACCTTCGGCCAGGCCGGATTCAAGATCCTCGGCTTCGACGTCGACGACGCCAAGGTCCGCAAGCTCAACGCCGGCAAGAGCTATATCAAGCACATTCCCGCGTCGATGATCGTCGGCTTGAAGCGGGCCAATCGCTTCCGGGCCACCGCCGACCTCAAGGAACTGAACAAACCGGACGCCATCATCATTTGCGTTCCGACGCCGCTCTCCAAGACCCGCGATCCCGACATGAGCTACGTCGAAGACACCGCACGGGCAATCGCCGACCGGCTGCGGCCCGGCCAACTGATCGTCCTGGAGTCGACCACCTACCCCGGCACTACGCGCGACTTGGTACGGCCGATCCTTGAAGAAGCAAGCGGACTGAAAGCCGGCCGGGACTTCTTCCTGGCCTACAGCCCGGAGCGCGAAGACCCGGGCCGCACCGACTTCTCCACCGAGACGATCCCCAAGCTGGTCGGAGGATACGGCGTCAAGAGCCGCCGGCTCGCCACCGCCATGTACGCAGGTGCAATCGAAAACGTCGTCACCGTGAACAGTTGCGAGGTCGCCGAAGCCGCCAAGATCGTCGAAAACGTCTATCGTTGCGTCAACATCGCGATGGTCAACGAACTCAAGGTCCTCTTCGACCGCATGGGCATCGACGTCTGGGAAGTCATCGACGCCGCCAAGACCAAGCCCTTCGGATTCCAGGCCTTCTACCCCGGCCCCGGGCTCGGCGGACACTGCATCCCCATCGATCCGTTCTATCTCACCTGGAAGGCCCGGCAATACGACGAGCCCACTCGCTTCATCGAACTGGCCGGCGAGATCAACACCGACATGCCCGATTACGTCATCGGCCGCCTCGTGACCGGCCTGAACGACCACCGCAAGCCGGTCCGCGGCTCGCGCGTGCTCGTGCTCGGCCTGGCATACAAGAAGGACGTGGACGATCTCCGCGAAAGCCCCAGCATCGAGCTGATCCAAAAGCTGCGGGCCCTCGGCGCCAAGGTGGATTACAACGACCCCCACATCCCCCGCACCCACAAGGGCCGCGAGCACGACCTCCGAATGAAATCGGTCCCGCTCACACCCGCGAGCCTGAAGCGCTACGACGCCGTCCTCATCGCCACCGACCACTCGGCCTACGACTACGCGATGATCGTTCGAAACAGCAAACTCGTGGTGGACTCCAGAAACGCCACTGCAAACGTCCGCTCCGGACGAAAGAAGATCATCAAGGCATAGGATCGTATTCGAGCCTATCATAGGTCAGGCTGCGGGCTATGAATCCAAGGCGCTTGATCATACCAATTACGATTCTGTCGGTATCCGGCTGCTCGACGGGCTCGGCAACGCACATGTCTTGGCCGAACCTGAAAATGGTCATCAAGGATCCACGAGAACTTCGCTCGGTTCGCGGTCAGGCAATTCGAACGGCGTGCGAAAACGCCGACCAGGAAGACGCCTCGAACATTCTCAATTTCGCGACAAGCTGGATAGCAAAGTTGGATCAGGAATTCGCAGATGGCAAGCAGATTCTACAGGACAAACGATTGCGAATGGAATGGGAGTTGCTCTCTCGTTTGGTTATCGACGGCGTTCCACATTTGAGCGCCGCGCTGCCAGATCACGGATCACTGTTCGAGTTCTTGAAGCTCGTGGCGACGCGGCCGTGGTTCAACTCCGAGGCAAAGGCAAAGACCTACGGATTTATTGCCGAATGCAGTGTGCCCCTGGCCACACGGCGAGAAGCCGCACTCACGATTATTCGTGACACCGAAATGAGCAGGTTTACGGGAGTTCCCGCTTCAATACTTGGCCTGCTCAATGAATCGACCTTTTCCGATCTTCGAGTGATGGTCAGGGCATTCGACACTCCTAAATCCTTTAATGTCGGGGCCGCGTCGGTGCTGGCTCATTATGGCGACGTTGAAATACTCCCAGATTTGGAAGCTCGCAGGCCTGCGTTCTTGGCTCACCATTTCAACAGTGAGGGCAATCTCATCCACTACATCTGGCAGATCAACATACAACATCCACCCTCTCAACTCTTGGAGTACATTTCATCGAACGAGCAGCTCATACAGTCGGGGCTTCACCCGTGGGCACTCAAGCGGGCAGTTGCATTAGGGTTGCCCAACAGTGAGATACGTCAAGCAATCCTCAACCACGCTGGCCAAAACACGCCTATCCCACCGTACGGCATCCGGCCCGGACTCGAGAGTCTCAAAAAGCTTGGACTTGAACTTGGGGTTCTAAACGCCAATGATTTGCCCGACGTGTTGATTCGGCCGTCGCCCTGGCAGGCAGCCCCCGCATGGAGTTGGCGGCCGAAACCCACACCCCCGAATCGTCGACCTATTCGCTGGAATCCGAACGAGGCCAACTACATGCCACTTGCTGAATGGAAACTGACGATCGACTGGAACGTGCTCCGTCCGGAAAAGGCCGAAGTACTGCTTCTACAAAAAATGTGTGAACTGGATCTACTCCATCCCTATTTGTGCGAGCAGTTGCCGTCAGGCGAGTGAGCAACGACGCGCTTTCTCAATCCAGCGCAATATCCCACTTCGTCCGCCGCTGCGACTCCCGAAACGCCGCCTCATCTGAAACGATCGCCTTCCCGTCCTTCTCGCGGCCGTCCAGAAAATAGACAAAGTCGAATTGCGCCGACGGATCGCCATACGCTTCCGCATACTGCCGGACCAGGTCGTTCGCCGGAAGCGTCTGACGCCCCATGATCTTTCGCAGCGGCAG
>JAPULF010000568.1 GCA_027295245.1 Planctomycetota bacterium | reverse complement strand
CGATGGACAGCCCCAGCCGCACGTGACTACCTGGCTCGCGCCGAGGCCCGTATTCGTCGAATCCGGGCCAACGCCGCACGGCGGGCCCGCCGCGTGTACCACATTTCTCAGCACCGACAGTCCGCCCGACGGCGACCTGCCGCGCGACCTCGAGTTCACGCCCGACGGTTCGGCCGTCGTGATCGTGAATCGAAACACCGACAATCTCACGTTCTTCGACGTGGCGACGCAGACGATCACGCACACCGTGGCCATCGGCGATTTCCCCGTGGATGTCGCCGTGACGCCCGACGGTCAGTTCGCCGTGGCCCCAAACGTGTTCGACAACTCGGTCGCCATCGTCGACATTCCGACCCACACGTTGCTCGAAAACGTCCCCATCACCGGCGACCAGCCGTTTCAGGTGAAGGTAACGAGCGACAGCAAGTTCGCCATCGTCGGCGTGATCAACGACGGCATCGCCTCCTCATTCTCCGTGATCGATCTCGTCGCACGAACCGAGGTGCGCTCCTTCGCCAGCGCGTCGCAGGGCGTGATGGGCTTTTTCTTCACGCCGGAGGTCGGCATCGGCGGAAATATCTTCACGCAATTCGCCCTCTCCAGCGACAACGTCAAGGTCGTCCTGCCCGATCGCTCGACGAACCAGGTGTTTGTCTATGACTTGACCAACGGAACGCAGCTCTCCGTCCTGCCCACGGCCGACCTGCCGACCTCCGTCGACATCAGCGCCGACGGCGCCACCGCCGTCGTCGGCCACGAAGGCGCGACGAAGACAGTCTCCGAGATCGACCTGAACGCCCTCGCGGTCACCGGCAGTTTCCTCACCGCCAACAACCTCGGCAGCCAGGTCATCCGCATCACGCCCGACAAGTCTCACGCCATCGCGGCGATCTCCAACAACGTGATTTTCGTGAATCTCACCACCGGCCTCACGACCGCTACGATCAGCACCGGAGTCGTGGGAGACATCGAGATCTCATTCGACGGACAGTACGCCTTCGTCTCGAATTTCAACGCTCGCGTAATCGACATCGCGTCTCGGACCCTCGTGGACACCATCCAGTTCGCAGCCTGCGCCGACGCCGCCACGAGCCCCGTCGAGCACCGCGCCGTCGCGCTCAACAATCGCTTCCGCGAGGATATTCACCTCTATAACACCAACGGCCCCGCCGGATTCTTCGAGGGTTTCACCGGAAGCGGCCAACCGCCCGAGGGCGACTCGTCACGCGATCTCGCCATCTCCGCCGACGGGCAAACGCTCGTCGCGTGCAACATCATTTCACGCAACGTATCCATCATCGACGTGCCCACGACCGAGGTGCGGTCGATCGTCGAGGTCGGCGATCGTCCACGGGCCGTCGAGATCACGCCGGACGGCACCCACGCCGTGGTTTGCGCCATGGACTCGCATCAGGTCGTCGTTATCGATCTTGCCACCGATACGGCCGTCGCGACGCTGCCGATCTTTAACCGCCCCGCACAGGTGCGCATCTCGCCCGACAGCCAATTCGCCTACGTGCTCAACGTCGCCGGCGCCGATCGCGTGAGCTTCATCAGCCTCAACGGGGCGGCCAGCTTCATCATGTCGCAGCTCAGCGCGGGCCAGACCGGCTCCGTCGGTCTCAACCTCAGCGGTGTCGAACTGACCGCCGACGGCTCGATCTTCGCCGTCTGCGACAGCTTCAACGACCTCTTGCGTCTCTACGACACTGCCTTGCAGACGCAAGTCGCCGCGGTGCCGGTCGGTGATTTCCCCATCAGGGTGGACTTCTCGCCGGACGGCTCCAAGGCCTACGTCACGAACGCCTTCGGCGACAGCGTCTCGGTCGTCGTCGTCAACGGCGCCGCCTCCTTCGTGCAAGCCACCGTTTCGTTCATAGACTTCCCGATCCCGATCAACGTGGATTCGACCGGTTCGTTCGTCTATGTCGGCGGCACGGGCGCAAGCCCGGGAATCCGAGTGATTGACACGGCGAGCAACACGATTGTCGCCGCCGCCCTGTTCCCGAGCGGCGTTCCGCTCGACACGCACCTCTCGCCGCTCGACTCGATCCTGTACGTATCCGGGAGCAACAGCGAGATGCTGCGAATTGCCGCCGCGGGCCCGGCGACCGCGATCGTCGATTCAACGCCCCTCAGCGCCGCCGCGCCCGACATGGTGTTCCATGACGCCACCGGCGTTGCGGCGTTTGGCCATCCCGGCCTCGACGGCGTCGAGTTCGCCGCCCACGTCACCCCGGGCGATCTAAATGACGACGGGACGGTCGATGAGCTGGATGTACCGATATTCGTACAGGTACTCTTGTCCGGGCCGACGTCCTTCACGGCCCGTTGCGCGGCTGATGTCAACGGCGACGAAATCACCAACGGCGGCGATATCAGTCCGTTTCTAGCGCTGCTTCTGGTACCCTGAATATCAACGCCGGGTGCTACATACGTTGGTCGTAGCGCATCCGCTCGATGGCCTGCACGGCCAACTCGTCGCACCGCTCGTTTTCGGGATGGTGATTGTGGGCCTTCACCCAGTGCCATTGGACTTCATGCTGTTGGGCCGCGGCGTCGAGGGCCTTCCATAGGTCGACGTTCAGGACCGGCTTCCGGCCGCGCTTCCAGGTGTTGGATTTCCACTTCGCCAGCCAACTGCTCATTGCATCGCACAGATACCGCGAGTCCGAGTGCAGATCGACTTCGCACGGTTCTTTCACAGTCCGCAAAGCCTCCAGGGCCGCGGTGATTTCCATGCGATTGTTCGTGGTATCCGGGTCGGAACCAGAAATCTCGCGCCGGTCTTCGCCGAATATGAGGATCGCCGCCCAGCCCCCGGGACCGGGATTGCCCGAGCACGCCCCGTCCGTATAGATCGTAACTTTCTTCACGGCCCGATCATATCGCGATAAACGCCCGAGGAAAATGCCGAACGGATGAGCCGCCATTGCCGCCGATGCCATATGCGATGGCATTTTGCCGGCATGCTCGAATTCGATTGAATAATGTGCGGTCGTGGCACAGCCGATCCTGCCCGATTATCATACGAGATTACCGTGGCATGACGATGGGATAGATGCACTCAGATCAAGAACCACAATCGAATCAGGACCTCGACCCGGCCGGCGGCGATGCGACGGTCGGCGACGAGCGAACCGACCAGGCCCCCAGGATCCGAGAGGAGCGTTACGACGATATCGTCAAGCGCCCCGTCGAAATGGGCGACGGCGATCTTCGCAAGGCCCGCATCGTGATTCGCCGAAAGCTGCCCGGCCGCCGCCTCGACAAGTACCTGCACGGCCGCTACCGCACCACCATGTCGCGGACCATGATCCAACGGCTCATCAAGCAGGGCGACATCACCGTCAACGGCAAGCCCACCAAGAACAGCTACGAAATGGACGCCGGCGACGTGGTCGACCTCGTCTTTCCGCCCCCCGAGCCGTACGAAGTCACGCCCGAAGACATCCCCCTCAACATCATCTACGAGGACGATTTCGTCCTGGCGATCAACAAGTCGCCGGGGATCATCATTCACCCGGCACGGCGCACGCAGGGTGGCACGATCGCCAACGGCCTGGCTTTTTACGCCAACTCACTGTCGCGGGGCGAGGATCCCTTCCGGCCGGGCATCGTTCATCGCCTCGACAAGAACACGACCGGCGTCCTGATCGTCGCCAAGACCGACGAGGCCCATTGGCGGCTGGCCTTGCAATTCGAGCAGCGCACCACCGAAAAAACCTACATGGCCGTGGTCCACGGCAGCCCCGAGTTCGACGAAGACGTCATCGAAATAGCGATCGGGCAGCACCCGACCGTACACGATCGGTACATCGCGACCGGATTCGCCGAGCGCATGGGAGGCAGATTCAAACGCCTTCTCGGCAAGCCTGCCGTGACACGATACAAGGTCGTCGAGCGGTACGGCGGATTTGCCCTGATGCGGCTCTTTCCCAAGACGGGCCGCACTCACCAACTTCGCATACACATGTCTCACATCGGACATCCCGTCGTCGGTGACCCGTTCTACGGCGGTCGTCACG
Organism: Planctomycetota bacterium; assembly: GCA_027295245.1. Classification (GTDB taxonomy): domain Bacteria; phylum Planctomycetota; class Phycisphaerae; order UBA1845; family UTPLA1; genus JAPULF01. The sequence continues at coordinate 227 of JAPULF010000568.1, read as the reverse complement.
TCTCCATTCGCGACGTCACCGGCCGACCGGGCGATCCCGAAGAGCCGCGTTTCAACCGCCAAATGCTTCACGCCTACCGATTGGTCGTGACACATCCGATCCGCCAGACTCGGTTGGAACTCGAGGCCCCGATGCCGGACGACATGGCCGAGTTGGTCGAGTTGCTACGCAAATCCGGCTGAGGATTCAGACTACAACCCCGCGCGATTGTGTTGTGGGTGCTCGTA
>JAPULF010000567.1 GCA_027295245.1 Planctomycetota bacterium | reverse complement strand
TCGGGTCCGGATGGACCGGGAACGTGAGGTTCTGCGGCACGCCGCCTTCGCGCCACCAGATGCGTCGACTGTCGGGGTCGTCGCTCTCGAACGGTCCCGGACCCTGTGTTTGGCGCATCTTCCATTTTCCGTCGCCGACTTCCTCGACTGCAACCACCGACCCGCTCCAGCGACTGTTGGGCGGATCGAAGGCCCGGCGCCAGCGGCCCAGGTGGTGCGAACACGCGACAACGCCGGGGCGAATGGACTCCGTCACCCAAACGCGGTCTACAAAATGACCAATGTCAGTATTCACGCGGACCAGGTCGCCCGTCGAAAGGCCCATGCGACCGGCGTCCTGCGTATGAATCCAAACCGGGTTCCTTTGCGAGATCTCGTTCAGCCACTTGGCGGAGCCGCTTCGCGTGTGGATCAGCGTGGGCAGCCGAAACGTCGGCAGCAGGCACATCTCGCCAGGCCGCCCCGACATGCTCTCGGCGATGTGGCTGCCGATATAGCCGGGTGTAACATACTCGGGCCAGCCCCACGCGATCATCGTTGGGCTGAAGAACTCGAGAAGACCGGATTCGGTACGAAAACCCTCCACCGCGACGCCGTCGATCTCCACACCGATCCGAACGCCGTCGCGCGAGACAACGCCGGTCTCGGGATGGACGCTGGCATTCGCCAATTCCTCGGCCGCAAGTCGCCGCTCGTGTCGCTGATAGAGGTTCTTCCTGACCTCGAAGGCCCCGTATTTCCGCATGAATTCAAGCGGTGAGATGCCTTCGGCGGCGGCCGCCTCGGAAAGACCTTCGACGCGGTCGAAGATGTGCGCGTAATACTCGTCCACCGTAAGGGGCTTTTCGCGGTTGTCGGGGCTCTCGAAGTATCGGCGGATGCCCAGGCCGCCGTCCGGGTCGATAGCCCAGCTCAGCGCGATCCAGAATTCGTCCTCCTCCCAGACCCGACCCGGGTTGACGTCGCGGGTGTCGGTGACGTCCATGCCGTCCGCCTGCATGGCGGTCCGGACAACCGGCTGGCGGAAGGCAATCCACGATGCGCTGTGGGTCTCGTAGGTATTCAGATCGTGCCGTTCCGGGCCGTGGCCCATGGGCAGGACGTAGTCGGCGAAGAATGCGGTCTCGTTCCAGGTGGGCGTGAGGGCAACGTGCAGGCCGATCTTGGATTCGTCGCGGAGCGCCTCGATCCAGGTAAACCCATCGGGATAGGTCCAGACGGGATTGAAGACGCGCGTCAAATATACGTCGATCTTCCCGCGACCCTCGTTCAAAAAGTGCGGCAGCAGGAAACTCATCTCGTAGTGCGCCAGCGGAAACTCCTTGGGCCAATGCAGTTCGTTCCACTGATTGATCGCCGGCGGCGGATTGATGAGCTTTGCCTTGTACTTGTGCCACGCGGATGGACCGGTACCGCCCTTCGTGCCCACGCTGCCGGTGAGGATGTGCAGCAGCAGCAGGCAGCGGGCAACCTCCCAGCCGCCGAGGTGGCCGGCGGCGGCCCCCCGCCAGGTGTGCGAACAGAAGCGCGACCCCGCCTCGCCGATTAGGCGAGCCACTTCCACGACGGTGTTCGCCGGGACGCCGCACTCACTCTCGGCGAACTCCGGCGTGAACTCGGCATACAGGCGCCCCATGGCGGCGATGAAGGCGTCCACGGTGGGCTCCGCGTCCGGGACGCACTCGCGCAGATAGCTGCGCCAGTTGGTCCAGCGCTCGATGAAGCCGCGATCGTAGAGCTCCTCCTCCAGGATGATCCGGACAAAGGCCAGCATAAGCGCGGCCTCGGTGCCCGGCTGGGTCGGAAGCCAGTAGTCGGCCATCGAGGCCGTGTTGGAAAGGCGCGGATCGACCACCGCCATACGGGCACCGCTCGATCGGCCTTCGATGATTCGTTGGGCGTGCGGATTGAAGTAGTGCCCGCTTTCCAGATGGGCGTTAAGGGCAAGAATGAACCGGGCGTGGGCGTAGTCGGGAGACGGCCGATCGTAGCCGCTCATGATGGCATAACCGAAGCGGGCCCCGGACGAGCAGATATTGGTGTGGCTGTTATGCCCGTCGATACCCCAGGCCCGAAGGACACGATCCATGAAACCCTCGGAGCCCGGGCGGCCGACGTGGTAGACGATCTCGTCGTTGCGCTTCTCCTGAAGCGCCCGACGTATACGGCCGCCGACGTCCGCGAGCACCGCGTCCCACGAGACTTCCTCCCACTGACCCGCCCCCCGTTCGCCAACCCGCTTCATGGGCCCGAGCAATCGATCGGAGTCGTTGATCTGGTTGATCGTGGCCGGTCCCTTCGCGCAATTCCGGCCCCGGCTTCCCGGGTGCAGCGGATTGCCTTCGAACTTGCGGATGGTGTGGGTCTGCTTGTCGACGTACGCCAGGAGTCCGCATGCGCTTTCACAGTTGAAGCAGGTCGTCGGAACCAGCCGATAGTGTTTCGGCTCCGCCCGACGCGGCCAGGAGGCCGGATCGAGTTCGACAAAATCCTCCCACTTCTCGGGGGCCGGATATCGATCCAACCTACGAGACTGCGACGCGGTTTGGGAATCGCCGCCGACGCTAGTTTCCTCGACGATGCCCAAGCGAATAGCGGTTCGCTCGATCCATCCACGTTTCGGCTTGTACGGCATGCTTGGCCTCGATCAGCTGAGTGGAATCTGTTGGGGTGCCTGAACGACAATGTGATTCCGTATCACGATGCCGGCTACCAGTCCCGCTGCGGCAAGTGCCCCTCGAGTCGGATCGAACAAAAGCACCGCGGGCACGATCAATCCGAGAAAGACGACCCCGAGCCAGAACAAGAACGCAAAGCGACCGCGCAGGATAATCTCGGCGGTACGCGCGGCGTTGCCGCTCTGATGGGCCGTGAGGAATTCGATAATCGTCAGCAGGGCCAGCCCGGCGACGGAAACGGCGATACCCGTTCGACCCGGGGTTTGATTCGACAGGGCCCAAACGGCAACGTAACCAAGTACCAGGGCATCCACGAGCATCGAGACTGCGAGAAGCGGGTTCTGCCAATAGTCGCGTCCCTTCGCCTGCGCGAAAAGGAAGGCGGTGTACATGGCGAGAAAGGCCGCCAGGATAACGGTCGGCGTCCCCACGGCCAGTAGAGCCGGCCTGGAAAACCCGAACCACGAAAGTGCCGTGCACAGGATCATGAGTGGCACGATCGCGGTGATGATGTAGGCCCCGCGAACGAGCCAGCTCTTCCATTGCGGTCGAAGCAACACGTAGAGGAATCGTTTCGGCTGCTGGAGATCGGCCACCAGAAGGACGCCCGTGATAGCCAGGAAGAGCAGGGCGACCAGGCCCTCCGCGGGTGACAGCACGCCGCCCGCCGTGCCCATCAGGAATCGCGCGAAGGCTATCATGACGATTCCGGCGGCAACGGCCTTGGTCGTGATATAGGCCGAGACCATCCACCCCCACGGCCCCGGCTTGGGTTTCTGGTCGTAGACCCGGCGGGCCCGTTGGGCCTCCCGATCGGCCGCCTCGAGTTCGCCTTGCCCAATGGGTAATTCGCTTCCGCTCCACAGGTAATCCGCTGCCGGAGGGGCTTGGTCCGGATTCAGCGCCGCGGTCTCGCCGCCCACGTAGAAGAGTTTCGGCTGCGTGCCCTTCTCCGGCTTGGGGTATTGCACCCGTTGCGTTCGATCCAGCACCGCGATGGGGCTGTCGGGGTCGCTGAGATCACCGGAGACGATGGCCTGCACCGGGCACACCACCACGCACGCCGGCTCGATGCCGCGATCGACCCGATGGGTGCAATAGTTGCACTTGGCGGCGGTTCCGCTATCGGGGTCGATATATATCGCGTCGTACGGGCAGGCCTGCATGCACGCCTTGCACCCGATGCAACGGTCGGAATCGAAGTCCACGATTCCGTCGGGCCGCGTATAAAGCGACGTGACCGGGCAGATCTCCACGCACGGTGCATCCGCGCAGTGGTTGCATCGCTGCACGCTGAAGGACCGCCGCGTCTGCGGAAACGCCCCCTTTTCGATGTACTTGACCCACGTTCGATTGACGCCGATCGGAACGCTGTGCTCGGACTTGCACGCCACGGTACAGGCGTGGCAGCCGATACAGACGCGATTGTCGATCGCAAACCCGAAACTCGCCATAGAAATTCCGCTCCGCCCCGTGCGTCGGGCTCGGCGATCGTAGCAGATCGGGGTTCGCCCGTCCTTTCCTGGGCGCAACAAACCGACAATCTTGCATGCTAGGACGAGATTCCCATCTC
>JAPULF010000566.1 GCA_027295245.1 Planctomycetota bacterium | reverse complement strand
AGGAAGATCCGAATTCCGCGGCGAATCTCGTCGAACGCTGGATCACCGCGGATCAATAGGAAGAATCGCGCATGGCCCCGAATACCGAATCGACGGCGAGCACGGAAGAGATTTCCGGTCTCCGCAAGGCGGCGATTCTGCTGGTCAGCATCGACAAGGAATGCGCGTCAACCTTGATGACCAAGCTAAGCGCGACGTCGGTGGAAGACGTAACGCAGGAAGTCGCGATGATGGGCGAAATCGACGAAACCCAGCGCGCCGCGGTGGTGGCGGAGTTTCACGCCCTTGCCCTTGCGAAGGTCTATACGGAGGAAGGTGGAATCTCCTATGCCCGCGATCTGCTGATGAAGGCTCTGCCGAAGGACGAGGCCGAGCGGATCATGGTTCAAATCGAGCATCAGGTGTACTCGCGACCGTTCAGTTTCCTTCAGAAAACCGAGGCGGAAAACCTGTTGACGTTCATCCGCGACGAACATCCGCAAACCATCGCGCTGATCCTGGCGCATCTCACGTCCCTGAAGTCGAGCGAGGTCCTGGCCGGACTGCCGTTGGAAAAGCAGGTCGAAGTCGCCAACCGGATGTCACGGATGGAACAGACCAGTCCCGACGTGATCAAGGAAGTGGAGCGAGGATTGCAGCAGCGCTTGAGCGGAATGATGAGCGAACGGCTGCAACGCGTGGGGGGCGTTCAGTCGGTGGCGGAAATGCTGAACCTGACCGACCGTGCGACGGAGAAAGCGATCCTGGAAGCGATCGAGGCCGACGATCCGGAACTGGTCGAGGAAATCCGGCGGCTGATGTTCGTGTTCGAGGACATCCTCCTGGTCAACGATCGGGGCATTCAGGGCGTCTTGAAGGAAACCGAGAACAGCGAACTGTTTTTGGCGCTGCGCACCGCGAGCGAGGAATTGAAGGAGAAGTTCTTCTCGAACATGTCGGACCGGGCCGTTCTGATGATCAAGGAAGAGATGGAATACATGGGGCCGGTTCGGGTTCGAGATGTCGAGACGGCCCAGCAAAAGGTGGTGGATGTAGTGCGACGTCTCGAGGATGCGGGAGACATCATCATCGCCGGCAGAAGTGGGCATAGCGAACTGATCGTGTAATGCACCGGATGGGTTCGCCGGGAATCAAGACACTGTCACCCGCGCCGTACTCGGGTGACCTGCGGAGACCGCGTGGGATCGTCCGTCATCAAGGCCGTTGAACGGCAGCCACCCGCCAAGGGGCTGTTCCGTCTCGACTTGCGTGATATCTCCGCGAACGTGGCATCGTCATTGGCGAAGGCCCGTTCGGAGGCGGAGCAAATCGTCGGCCGAGCCCGGAAACAGGCGGAGGTCGAGTTGGAGGCGGCCCGTGAGAAAGGACATCGCGAAGGACTCGAACGCGGCTTGGCGGAAGGTCGTAAGACCGGACGGCAAGAAGCGCTAGACGCGTCTACCCGGGAATTTGCTTCGGACCAGGAATCGCTCGTTCGTGCCATGACCGCGCTGGTCGAAGAATTCCGTTCCCGGCGCGAAGAATTGTTCTTGTGCGCCAGACGAGACGTGGTGGTCCTGGCCGTTTCGATCGCGCGCCGGCTGTCCAAACGGATTCCGCGCATCGAGGGAGAGGCGGCCGGGGCGGCGATTGAGGCCTGCAAGGAGGCCCTTGCGCTGATCGGAAAGCCGACCGAGGTTCAAATCCGCGTGCATCCCGACGATCTCGGCGCGATGGAGCGATATTTCCAGCAAAACACGGCTGATAGTGGGCGTTCGGTGGTATTGGCCGCGGCGGAGCGGGCGATTGCGTCCGCGAGTTGTATTCGGGTCATGGGCGACGCGGCCGTCGAGCGGGGCGGCGCCATCGTCGGTACGTCGGATTGCGACGTGGATGCCACCATTGACGGGCGCGTCGAGAAAATCGCAGACGAGTTGGAGGCGGCGTGGCGGGAGCGGGCGAGCGAATTGGGTTTCGGAACGAAGGCCGCGGACGGTGGGGACGGAGGTGGCAATGAGCCTCGTGCGGATTGAGCCGCAAACAGCATGACTGCGTTGGCTGAACAAATCGAAACCGCCGAGACCATGTCTTGTCTTGGACTGACGGGCCGGGTCGCTTCGGTCACCGGTATGACGGTAGAGGCCGCGGGGCTTCCGCTGCCGGTCGGTTCGGTCTGCGAGATTTGCGCGCCCGGTCGCGGTGTCATGGCGGAGGTGATCGGTTTTCGCGGCAGCGTCACGCTCTTGATGGCATTGTCCGAGCCGCGGGGCTTAGCGAAGGGCCAGCCCGTGCGGTCTATCACCGATTCGAGAAAGATCGCGGTCGGGCCCGGAATGCTCGGGCGTGTGTTCGACGGAATGGGCAACGCGTGTGACGGCGGACCGGCGATCACGTTCGAGACGCGCTATCCGTTGGACCGGTCGGCGCCGAAGGCTGTGGGCCGATCGCTGATCGACACACCGCTCTCCGTGGGCATTCGCTCGATCAACGCCCTGATTACGCCCGGACGCGGCGGTCGCTTGGGTGTGTTCGCCGGCACCGGCGTGGGAAAGAGCGTGCTGCTTGGAATGATGTCGCGACACACCTCGGCGGACGTGGCCGTCATTGCGTTGGTCGGCGAGCGCGGGAGGGAGGTGGGGGATTTCATTTCCAAGGAACTGGGGAAGGACGGTCTGAAACGGTCCGTCGTGGTCGCGAGCACATCGGATCAGTCGCCCTTGTTGCGCGTACGCGCGGGCCTGGTCGCCACCACGATTGCCGAATACTTCCGGGACCGGGGCGCGGACGTTCTGTTGATGATGGACTCGGTGACGCGTCTGGCCATGGCCGGGCGTCAGATCGGACTCGCGGCCGGCGAACCGCCCGCAACCAAGGGATATCCGCCGAGCGTCTTTGCCATGCTCCCGAAGCTTCTCGAACGAAGCGGCCGGACCGACCGAGGATCGATCACAGGGCTCTATACCGTGCTCGTCGAGGGTGACGACACGAACGATCCGATTGCAGATGCCGTGCGGGGGATTCTCGACGGTCACGTCTGGCTGTCGCGCCGAATCGCCAGCCGGGGCCAATACCCGGCGGTCAGTGTCTTGGAGAGCATCAGCCGCTTGATGCCCGACGTGGTTGACGCGGATCAAATGGAGGCGGCCCAAAAAGTCCGGCGGATGCTGTCGACCTGGGCCGAGATCGAAGATTTGGTCAACATCGGAGCGTATGCCCCCGGCAGCAATCCCGACTTCGACCTCGTGATCGAAATGCGACCGGCGATTGAGGAATTCCTGCGACAGGGAATGCGCGAGGAAGTCGATTTCGAGTCATCCCGAAGTGAGTTGATGGATCTATCGAAGCGCATTGACGAGGCGTCGAACCGATTGAAAAAACGAGCATCGCAACGCTCGGATGATGCGTAAGGGCTGCGGGCCGCCGCGATGATGATGTGGCATGTGCGGGACCCTGCTCGCCGGGAAAGGATAGTTCAGATCGGGGTGCGAAAGAAACGGGTGATATCGATGCCGAACGTATTCCGATTCGAAACGATGCTGCGAGTGCGAAAAGCCCGGGAGGACGAGCGAAAGAGGGTGGTGGCGGCGCGGCTTCGCAAGATTGCCTCGTTGGCCCGGGAACGGCAGGTGCTCGAGGACCAGATCCGCAATCAAACCGAGACCATGCGGACGGCGTTGGCGCGACCTCAGGCCGAGATCGTCGTGTTGCGATGGGGCCGTCATTGGGTCGGTCGTCTTCGACGGCAAGTGCTCGCGACCGATGCGAAGATCGCCGAGCAACGCGCGATTCTTGCGCATGAACGGGCCGTGCTGACCGACGCTCGAAAGGAAACAAAGGCCCTGGATCGATTGAAAGAGAGGCAATACGAAGCCTATCTGGCCAACGAGCGCAAACGTGAGCTGCTGGAGTCGGACGAATTGAATCTGGCACGCTTCTTGCATGCTCGAATCAACACGGAGGACATAGATTCGTGAAACGCCTGTTGTCGGTGATGTCGATCGTCGCCGTGGTGAACATGATTGCGCTGGCCGGACTCGGCATGTACGGTTGGACGATGGGTTGGCTGGAGAAGGAACGCGTGCGTGCGGCCGTGTTGTTGCTGTTCGACGGGATCGCCGAGGAGGCGCCGGCGGGGGATGAGCCGAGCGAGCCCGGGGCTGCAACCGCCGTTCAACGGATCGCTCATTCGAATGAAGCGTCCCAGATTCGTCACGCCGAGCTGGACCGACGGGAGCGCGAGATCGAACACGCCTGGCAGCAGTTGGAGACGCAACAGTTGGCCTTTTTGAAGGAAAAGGAAGCACTGGACTCATTGCGGAAGCGGTTCGCAGAAGAGGCCACGGCCAGAGTTCAAAAGGCCGGCGACGGCGGCTGGCAGCGGGAACTCGAGTTGATGGGAAGTATCAAGCCCAAACTCGCCAAGGAACTTTTTCGCGAAAAGCCGGATGCGGAAGTCGTCAAGCTCATGTCCGAACTCGACGTTCGCAAGGCAAAGAAGATCATCGAGCAGTGTAAGACGACCGAGGAGCGCCTGTGGATCGGGCGCATTCTGGAACAATTACAGCAACGCGATGCATCACAGGCGGAGGCCCTGGTTGCAGGCAAGGTGTCGAACCAGGGGGCCTGATTCGTGGCCTATATTTTGCAGGCAGCGGCTTTTCGGCCGGCCGGGCTCGATCGCCCGTTGCGCGCCGATCATCGGGGGAGTCTTCCGAATGGCGACTTCGAAGCCTACCTGCGCGCCGCCAAGCCCGATGCTGATTCGTCGGATACGCCATTCGATGAACCGCCGCCGACGTCCGATGTTAAAGACGCGGACGAGCTCGGCGCCAACACCGATCAGGTAGTCATTCCGGCGTCGAAGGAAGGAGTACCGTCGACCGAGACCGCGATTCCCTTCATCGGGCCGGACGCGGGAGGGATTCCCACGGATACCGCGCTTGCCGGTACGACACCGGCGGCGTCCGATGCAGGGGTACCGACAATTGCAGATGTGAAGGGTGCGCCGAACCCCGTCGCGGATCCAACGTCGCCTATCAAACCGAACATCGACGGAGCCGCGCAGCCCAAGATTGAGGCAACCGTGTCGACGACCGCGGAATCTATGGCTTCGGTTGCCCCCGACCAGACCGCCGAACGCGAGACTGCGCCCAGACTCGCAAGTCCGATTGCCGAAAACCGCAACACGCCCGGCACGACGAATCAGGCGCCTGCGGGCGACGACGAAAGTGCCTCGTCCGTGACGCCCCTACGGTCGAATCAGGAAGCTCCATCCCCAGCCCGGCAGGAGAAGCTATCAACGGCGATCCACGAAGCTTCGCAGGATCGGTCAAACGCCGATCGCCTTTTGGCCGACGTCGACCCGGGCCGTGATGAAGAATCCGTTCTTGATCGAAAGTTGGCGAAGGCGATCGAGGACGCCAAGACCGGAACGAACGGTGACCGAACGGGCGATCAACCGTCAAACCGGTTCGGACCGGGCCGTCGCGCCGGCACGCCGTTGCGGACGCATACGCACAGTGTGGGCGACTCCGCGATACAAGCCGGTGATCCGGCGCTCGAAGCGAACGCACCGACGAGTATGCCAAGCGTGCTGGGAGAATCGGGAGATCGCGCAGCCGTTGCATTCGGCCGCTTTTTCCTGAACGGCGGCGTCGAAACGGCGGGCAATATCCGCGACTTTACTCCGATCCCGGTTGCGAGACCGGTCGGAGGCGAAGCGCCGTCGATGCCCACCACAGGCTTATCGTCGGCGGGAACCTCGGCCGAAACGCTTGGGCAGGTCATGTCGGCCGGCGGAAATGACGCCGACGATTGGGTGGGGCCGATCAGACTGTTGAGCGCGGCCGGTGGGTCGGGCCAATCGCGGGCGACGCTTCAATTGAACCCGCCGGAGTTGGGCCGACTGACGATTCAGGTCCGCATGCAGCAACAGGCGATGGAGCTGCACGTACAAGTGGACCGGGCGGACGTCGGACGGCTGATCGAATCACGAATGGGTGAGCTTCGCGATGCCCTGTCGGTTCACGGGATTCGTGTCGAGCGAACGGACGTGGTGGTGCGTTCGGATGCATCGTCCGACGCCAATCCGCAGCGACAGGAGGGCCACGCGCCGACGGGTGGCGAACAACGCGACAATCCGTTCTCGACATCATCGGAGGAGTCGCGCGACGGCTACGGGGATTCCGGCACGCGAAACGAAGAGGAGCCTGAAGGCTCGCACCGGGGAGGGCGTGAAGAACGAGACATTTTTTCGGAGCCGCGACGTTCGATCGAAGAGATCGGCGTCGGGGTCACGCCGACGGCGGAGCGGTCGGTAGATCTGGTTGCGTGAGCAGGCCTGTGGAACGGGACGCTCGAGGCGCGGGAACGGCATCGGCCGGACCCTCGGATTGAAGGGACGATCATGGAAGTGGCAGGCGCGACGACGGCCGGCAATGTTTTCACGAGTCCGACGACAAAGCGATTCAACGAGCTGACGAACGAGGATTTCTTCAAGCTGCTGATCGCCGAGCTGCAGTCGCAGGACCCCTTGAACCCGGCGGACAATCAGCAATTATTTTCGCAGATGTCTCAAATCAGGCAGATCGAGCAATCGACGACGCTGAACGCGACGCTTCAGGCCCTCGCGGCGGAACAGCGATTCGGCGCCACGTCCGGCCTGATCGGTCATTACGTGTCCGGCTCGCTCACGAGCGAGTCCGGCGATCAGTTCGAGGTACAGGGCCTCGTTATCGGCGTCCGGTTTGAATCCGATGGGCGCGCAATCCTCGAGTTGCACGACGGCAACTCGATCCCGGCCGAAGAGGTGGACCAGGTTACACTTCTTGAAAACCTTCCGCCCGAGATACTCGAACAAATCCAGTCCGAGTTGCCGCCCGAGGAGGCGGCCGCGGGTGACACGGGTGCGGCCCGCGCGCGGGCATCCGATCCTGCCCGGGTTTCCCAGTCCGGCGGCGGAGACGTCCTGCGGAGTTTCGCGCAGGGGGTCGACACGACGGCCTCGATCTTGAGTTCGTTCTTTTCACCGGGCATCAAGGTCGGCATGTGAGCGCCCGGCCGCAAGACATGACTCGCCACTCGCTGTTCGAATAAAAACACTCGCCAGTGGAGAAACGGTAAGATGGGTTTGACTTCAGCGCTGTTCACGGGCTTATCCGGTTTGAACGCGAGCCAGTTTCAACTCGACGTTATCGGCGACAACATCGCTAACGTAAACACGACGGCGTTCAAGAGCTCGCGGACGCTGTTCCAAACGCAATTCGCCCGGACATTGACCTCCGGCACGAAGCCGAACGATTCTCAAGGCGGAACCAATCCGTCGCAGGTCGGCCTCGGCGTGGTAATCGGCACGATCCAGCGGTCGTTTTCGCCGGGCGCCCTCGAGACCACGGGCCTTCCGAGCGACCTGGCGATCGAGGGGAAAGGGTTTTTCGTGTTGCGCTCGCCGGAAAACGAGCGGGTCTTCACGAGGGATGGAACGTTTACGCTCAGTGCGGACAACCGGCTGATCAACCAGGACGGTTTTCTGGTGCAGGGCTTCGGCATCAATGACGATTTCGAGTTGATTCCGGGAGCGCTCGTAGACCTGGACATTCCGATCGGCGAATTGACCACCGCACGGGCCACCACGGACGCCAAGCTGGATGGCACGCTGAATTCCACCGGGACAATTGCGACCCAAGGCACGATTCTCCAGTCGCAGCTCCTTCACGACGCCGTCGCAAACCCGATCACGGCCGCCACGGATTTGACGGTGGTTCGCAATCCGGGCGGGGCCCCGCTGCTGGCCACCGGCAATACGATCACGATCAACGGAATCAAGAAGGGCGGGCGCGACGTTCCGAGCGAACAGTTCGTCGTCGGAACGACCGGCACCACCGTCGGTGACTTTCTCGCCTGGATGGATGAGGTCATCGGAATCCAAAACGCCGCGGGAGTCCCCGGTACCCCCGGCACCGCCGTGAATGCCGGCATGCTGGAGATTCGCGGAAACGTCGGAACCGAGAACGGTCTTTCCATCCAGATCGGCACTCTGCTCAGCAACGGTACCACTCAGCTTCCATTTTCATTCAGCGAGACGCAGGCTGCCAATGGCGAGAGTGGCCACACTTCGTTTCTGGTCTTCGACTCGCTCGGAACTCCGATTTCCGTGGGTCTGACCATGGTTCTGGAAACGCGTGCCGCTACCAGCACCTGGCGCTTCTACGCCGAGGCCGAAGACGACACCGACGTGATGTTCGATGTGGGTACCGGGACCATCGAGTTCGACGCCAACGGTCAGTTCATAACGGCCCCATCAAACGGCGTGGTCATCAATCGCGTGAACTCAGGCGCGACCGAACCGCTGCAATTCGAACTCGACTTCGCGGCCATGAGCGGTTTGGCGGTCCCGCGTTCTTCGCTGGTCATGAGCTTCCAGGACGGTTTCTCGACCGGCACCTTGATCGAATTCAACGTCGGTGACGACGGCCTGATTACGGGCACCTTCTCAAACGGCCTGCTGCAGACGATCGGGCAGTTGGCTGTCTCCACGTTTGCAAACCCGTCCGGTCTGATCGCCCGCTCGAACAGCATCTTTTTCGTGGGTCCCAACAGTGGCGAGGCCCGGATCACCGCCCCGCTGACACTGGGAGCAGGTCGGATCAAGGCAGGT
>JAPULF010000565.1 GCA_027295245.1 Planctomycetota bacterium | reverse complement strand
CGGCAAACCCTCCGTGCGTCACATCGAAGAGGCGTTTCTGCCGGTGGAACGGCATTGACAGCGCGGCCGCCGCAACCCGCCGGGAGTGTCTCGTGCAGTTGATCGATTCACATTGTCATCTCACTTTCGACGGCCTCCACGGCCGCATCGACGACGTCATCCGTCGGGCCCACGACGCCGGAGTGACGCATTTCATCACCATCGCCACCGACGCCGCGGATGCACTACGTGCCTTGGCACTCTCCCAAAAGCATCCTTGCGTCTACGTCGCGGCCGGTATTCATCCTCACGAGGCCGGAAAGGTCGCCGCGGGATGGGATGACGCACTGCTGCAAAACGCCCGCCGCAACGACATCTATGCCGTGGGCGAGACCGGGCTCGACTATCATTACGACTTTGCGGACAAGAATGCCCAATTGGCGGTATTTCGCCGACAATTGGAGATCGCCTGTCAGGTCAACAAGCCCGTCGTAATCCACTGCCGCGAGGCCCACCAGGACACAATGTCCGCCTTGGCCGACTTCAAGGGTTTGCCCGGATGCGTGTTCCATTGCTTCACCGGCGATGAAAATGAGGCCGGGCAAATACTCGAACGCGGATACTGGTTGTCGTTGACCGGCGTAGTAACCTTCAAACGCTCCGACGAGCTTCGGCGCGTCGCCAAGATGATTCCCGATGACCGATTGATGGTCGAAACCGACGCCCCCTATCTGTCTCCGGAACCCGTCCGAAACATCCGGCCGAACGAACCCGCCAATATGCCGCACACCGCCCGCTGCATCGCCGAGCAGCGCCGCATGGATATCGAGGAACTAGCACCGTTGTCGGTGCGAAACACGCGCCGCTTTTTCTCGTTGCCGGCGAACGAACTCGCATGACCGAAACCCCGACACATGTAGCGATCGGAATCGATCTCGGCGGGACCGACATCAAGAGCGGTCTGGTCACACCGCACGGCACGATCGTCAAATCTGAAACGATCCCCACGGAAGCGAACAAGGGCGTTGATCACGTCATCACGCGCATTGTCGGACTCATCGAATCGCATCGGCAGTGCGCAGTGTCTGAGTCGCTTCACCTCGATGGAGTCGGTGTCGGCTCCCCCGGCACGCTCAGTCACGAACGCGGCATCGTGATTGCGCCGCCGAATCTGCCAAACTGGCGAAACGTACCCATTGCCGATCACATCGAGGCCCGGATCGGCCTGCGTCCGGTCCTCGAAAACGACGCCAACGCCGCCGCTCTTGCCGAATTCCGGTGCGGCGCCGGACGAGGCTGCGACAGCATGGTCATGTTGACACTCGGAACGGGCATCGGCAGCGGAATCATTGTCGATAGTCAACTTTTTCGCGGGTCGAACGAAAACGCCGGCGAACTGGGCCACACGATCGTCGAACTCGACGGACGCCCCTGCAATTGCGGCCAACGGGGTTGCCTCGAGGCCTACGCCTCCGCGAGCGGCACCGCGGCCCGGGCACGCGAGCGAATCGACGCGGGCGAGGCGTCTTCGCTCGCAAGCATTGTGGCGCAGGGACGCGAAATCGATGCCACCATGGTGGCCGATGCCGCTCGGGCGGGTGACGCCCTCGCCCAGAGTGTTTGGCGGGAGACGTGCCGTTATCTTGCCATTGGCTGCATCAACATCGTGCGGGCCTTCGATCCCGAGCGCATCATTCTGTCCGGCGGCATGAGCCACGCCGGGGACCACCTGCTTCGGCCGGTCATCGCGGGCTTCGACGCGATGGCCTCCGACATGCTCGGCAATCGCCCCGAAATTCGTATCGCCGAGTTGGGAAATGATGCCGGGCTCGTCGGTGCGGCGCTAAATGCAATTCGCTCCGATTAGAATCGTAGAGTCACCATGCCTGCGTCCCATGTCATCGTCGTCTTTGCCAAGTACCCCGTGCCCGGCCGGGTGAAGACCCGTCTCATCGGACGACTCAGCCCCGCCGAAGCGGCGGAACTATACCGTGCATGCCTCGCCCTGACGCTGGAATGCCTGGACCACGTCCCCGACATTGCCACGATCCTCGCCGCATCGCCCGATGAAGCCGACTTTTCCGACACCGTCGGCCCCAACGTGCATGTTGTCCCCCAGGGTCCGGGCCACCTCGGCGAGCGTATGAATCGGGTCATCAAGGACTGTTTCGACGACGGCTATCAGCGCGTCGTCGCGATCGGCGGAGACTGCCCTGGGATGCGGCCCTCCGATGTCATCGAGGCGCTGGCACAGCTCGAAAACCACGATACCGTCATTGGCCCGGCGGTCGATGGCGGATACTATTTACTCGGCCTCCGACGGCCGGCGCCGATATTGTTCGACTCCGTTGCATGGGGCTCCGATCGGGTGGCCTCGCAGACTCGAGCGATTGCGCGGTCGGCGGGGCTTTCGATGGCCGAGTTGCCCAAGAGGCGAGACATCGACGAATACGCCGACTTGGTCGCGATTCATGACGAACTGCTCGATGACGACATTCGTCTGAGACCGTTCAAGCGGCTGGTAGGCCGCCTTCTGGTAAAGGGAGACCAGCGTGCCGGACAATGAAAAACCGCTGCCGCCCAGCAAGGTCCTGGTGGTCGACGACAACGCCCAGAATCGCGAGTTGCTCGAGGCCTATATGGAGGATCTGGACGGCGTTTCCACCTTCAGTGCGATCGACGGCGAAGACGCCTTGGCCAAGGTCGCGGAGGACAAGCCCGACCTCATATTGTTGGACGTCATGATGCCCCGGACCAGCGGGTTCGAGGTCTGCAAGCGCCTCAAGTCCAACCCCGACACCAAGCACATTCCCATCATCATGGTGACCGCCCTGCACGAAATGGGCGACATCGAACGCGCGGTGGAGGTCGGAACCGACGACTTCGTGACAAAGCCGGTGAATCGAATCGATCTGCTTGCCCGGGTCACCAGTCTGCTCCGCCTGCGCTTTCAGGGCGACGCCGACAACCGTGACGTCGACTATCGCGACGATCTCGAATCCGGCGCCGACCGGCCCGCGTCGCGCGGAGATCAACAATCCTGAATTCGGGGGCGCAGCGCATGACACCTCGCGCGCGAACGGACGCGCAAATCCCGGCCGAAGCGATGCAACTCATCGACGAAGCCCACCGCCGGGTGTGCGTCCTGACCAACGGCATGACCGTCATCGCCCAGCGACACGAGGCCGCCCCCCTCGTTGCATCGCGCGTCTACGTCCGTGGCGGCAGCGCCTTCGAGGCCGAGTATGCCGGCGCCGGCATCTCCCATCTGCTCGAACACGTCGTAACCGGTGACGCCGCCGGCAAGCGGACGGAGAGAGAGATCGGCGAGCTATCAGAGGCCATCGGCGGCCTGATCAACGCGTACACGTGCGACGATCACATTTGCTACCACGCCACGTCGCGCCGCGAGCATCTGGAGACCGCCGTGGAATTGCTGGCCGACTGGACCGCCCGGCCCGCCCTGTCGGATCGGGTATTTGGCCGTGAACTCGGCATTGTCCAACGAGAATTGGAACGCGACCGCGACGAACCCGACACCCAACTCGACGAATTGATTCACGAAGTCATGTATCCGCGGCACCCAGTTCGATACCCGATCATCGGTCATCGCGAATCACTCATGCGACTCACCGCACGCGACCTCGCGAATTATCACGCCCGGACCCACGTTCCAGACAACGTCGTCGTGGTCCTCGTGGGAGACCTGGACATCGAACGGGCCCTCCCGGCGGTTTGCCGCGCATTCGCCGGATTCGAGCGCCGCGCCGTCGATATGAACCCGCTACCAAGACCCTTGTCCATCACCGCCCCGCGCAGGATGGTCAAGAACATGGACGTAGCCTCTGCATCGATGGCGATCGCGTGGCAGACCGTCCGCGAGGGACACCTCGACGACGTGCCGCTGGACTTGCTGTGTTCCGTCTTGACGCACGGCAACAACGCCCGACTCGTGAAAAAACTCCGGTGGGATCTCGGCCTGGCATTCGACGTCGGGGGGACACACGAGACAATGTGGCACACCGCCGGGACATTCGAAATCACGGCCCAACTCGCACCCGGTTGTCTCGAGGACCTGGAGCGGGCCCTCCTCAAGGCGATCGCAGAACTCGACAAGTGTCCGATCACGGATGAGGAACTCGGCCGCGCCGTCCGGCAGTGCACCACGCCCCTGGAAAAACAACGACAGACGGCCGAAGGGCTCGCCGCCCAACTGGGCGAGGACTTTCTCGCCAGCGGCGACGTGAACTACACCGATACCTATATCGCCCGCATGGCCCGCGCAACCGCGCCCGACCTGGCGCGCGTCGCCCGCCGATATCTGTCCGCGCAACAAAGCGGGACCGCCGTCATTTTTCCGATCGA
>JAPULF010000564.1 GCA_027295245.1 Planctomycetota bacterium | reverse complement strand
AGGCCGGAGGTAGAACGAGCAGATACCGCCGCCCTCTTCGACCTTGCGATAGACCTCGAACTTGCGATTGCCGTTCCAGGAAAATTCGTTTTTTTCCCGCTCAAAGGTCCGGTGGTCGCGAATATCGGCAATGCGTGCCTGAAACAGCTCACGTTCCGCCTCGGTGCTGCGCTGGGCCATGGCCGTCGCGCGTACGTCGTTGAGAATCAGCGTCAGCACGTAGACGGACGACAGGATCAGAAAAGCCACCGCCGAAAATGTGATTGCCATTCCCATGACGCGGGACCTCCTAAATCAGGATCGGGTCAAAACAATAAGCCGAACTTCGACGTCGGCTCAGAACTGTACCCTAAACTCGGTCCGAATACCGAAGGTTTCTTTCTGTTCTTCACGGTATGCGGCGAACCCATCGATTCGAACGGTGTAACGGTCGGCGAACGAGTGCAGAAATCGCAGGCCGATGCCGACGCCATCTTCCACTTGAGTAGCCCCGCCATTCGTCCCCACGCCGCCAAGCTCGACAGTCAGTTGGGTTAACTCGTGGTTAAAGAACATCTGATAGCCGAGGGCACCACCAAAAGCATTGTCGGCACGGTTGCCCAACGCCGCGGGATAGCGACCGAGCCCGACTGCCGCAAAGAGCAGGCCCGTCTGCCCAAGCGGCCCGCCGGTGGTTTCGCCCCGTGCGGCCGACGCGTATTCGTCGATTCCCCAGAAGGCATCGAGATACGCGACGTTTTCGGTTCCATGCGGCGTCATGGACAATTGGGCAAACAACAGCGTTCCGCTGCTTATAGCTGCAGTTTCCCGACCCAAAGCCTCGGACCCGTTGATTCGGAAGGACGTGTTGATTCCCAATATGCGTTGCGTCGCGGAGATTCCGTAATAGAATCCATCACCACCGTTGTCCTCCTCGGCAAACGTATAGGCGAAATCAAAATTCACCGTGCTGAAAGCAGTGTCGGACTCTGTAAAAAGCCCAACGAACTTGGCATCTCCGTCGATTACATTATCGTCGCGATTGAGATCGCCCCATCCGAACAGTACGGTAAGGCGCGTATCGATAACACCAGGAAAGAAAACCGTGTCACGAGTGACGCCAACCGAGTCGATCACATCGTTGAACATTATACCTTCCTGAAAGAAAATCTGCTGACGACCGACTGAAAAGCCGATGTCCAACGCCCGACGGTCGTCAGGATCAAGGTCTGGAAATATCTCGCCAAAATCACCCTCGAAGAATAACGCCGTCACATCCAAATTAAATTCGTTCTCGAAGCCTTCATCGCCTGGCTCGATCGTGTAGCGGGTGAATGCCCCGTCGCTGCTTATGGGCTGAATCTGTAAAAACAATCGTTCCGTACCGGACAACTTCAAATTAAAGTTCAGGTTAGCCCGGGCGACGATCTCTTGAATATCATCGCGGGTGTCTCCCCCGTCAACAAAGTTATAGCTTGTTCGAACGTCTCCAAACACCCAAAGCGCCGGTTGCCAGACGGCCCCCGTCGGCAGCACAATTCCTTCGTCTATATTGCCGCTTCCGAGGAACTCGTCCGGCCCGATCGTGATCAGGGGTGGCACACGCTTCGGTAATTCATCCTCTGTCTTCATTGGTATCGGTTCGGTCGACAGGGCCGGTTCCCGTGCGTGCGCAGCACCGACGCCAAGCCCCACCAGGCTCACAAGCATTCCGAGAGAAACCGCGATCCACCAATATCGGTAGATCAAAAAAGCATCCCCAACCATAGAGTCGCCCCTCTTGGCCAATAGAATTTCTTGAAAATTACCCCCCGAAGACTACGAAAGATTAGCCGCTCTCCGAAATCTATTTGCCGCCGATGTTGACAACGTTGCCCTGCCCTAGATCAACAGTCACAGCGCGCTCCCAAAGAATCTCCGCGCCTTCGAGAACCCTGTCAGCGATTTCCTTGGGGCTCATCTGATAATCGAATCCGGCTCCTTGGATGGCGAAGAGCAAATTGATGGGGATACTCTGAGCAATCATTCGGACGCGGATGTCGTACCGGCCGGTACGATCCAGCTTATCGCCGGAAATCGAGTAGGAGGCGGTGCGACGACCCAGCGGCTCGATCGACTTCTTATGTTTCCGGGCCCCGCGCGGCCGGCCGTAGAGAACCGTTGGTCGCGTTTCGGGCCGGATGAAAGGCTGTGGCGACACAGACTTGTTTACCGCCAGGACCTGTTCCCGCTCGCCGCCACGGAATAGCCGGACGAGGAACTTCGATTGCAAGTTGAACAGATCCCTGTCAACCGGCAATAACCCCTCATGAACATACAGGGAGTGGGCGTCGCGGACATCCCCGTTGGGGTCGCGGTCGCCGGACACGTAGACCACTTTGCCGTTCGAATCGGTGACGGTTACCTCCAAGAAGATCAGACGCTCGGCGTCGAACCCTGTAGGCACGGCGTGCCCGTTCGTACCATTCCTCACGGTCAGGGAAAAATCGATTCCGTCGGGCCCGGCCTTTTCGACGACGATATCGTCGAGCTTGAAACCATTGCGAAGGATTATGAGCCTTTGCTCCCGCGCCCATTCGAGCCTTTTATACTGGACGTCGAGAATTTCTCGCGCATCCCCTCGATCGAATGGGTCCGACCAACGCTCGGGGAAATCGACGGCCAGAGTGGAGGCAAGCGTCTTTACCGCGGCTTGCACGACCGCGAGCTGTTCGGCTGTCGCTGCCCGGGACGCCGCTCCCTTAACGAATGCATCGACAGCCGCCATCAGCTGCTTATAAACCTCTTTGGCCCGTGGCGCGTCACTCGCCGCAAC
Organism: Planctomycetota bacterium; assembly: GCA_027295245.1. Classification (GTDB taxonomy): domain Bacteria; phylum Planctomycetota; class Phycisphaerae; order UBA1845; family UTPLA1; genus JAPULF01. The sequence continues at coordinate 1,663 of JAPULF010000564.1, read as the reverse complement.
GGCTTCGGCCAGCAATTTGGTATGCTCCGCCAAGGCGTCGACGCCCAATTTGTTCGTGCCATCGGCCAGCGCTTTTGCCAGCTTCTCGAGCGACTCGGAAAGCCCAACGATCGCCTCCACGGCGATCGCCGCCATTTCCTCGAACTTGGCCGTGCCCCAGCCCGCACGCCAGTCGAATTGCAACCAAGACCGCATATCAGCGAACTCGGCGGCCTCGACATTGTGCGGGAAGAAACCGGGATGTATCAGCGAGTAATCCGGCCCCGCGAAAAAGTGGTCCGTCAGCCGGCGCGGAGTGGTCGGAATACCGTTTATGGTTGCCGCCGGCCCCCACTCGTACCCGGAAGCAACGCCCGGGACCTTACCCATGTGACAGTCCTGACAGGTGACGCCCTCGGCTGCCGCATCGGTCTGCTTGTACTCCGAAAACGCTTCTTCCAACCGGAAGCCGTTAAGGAGGGTCACGTCGTGGCACGTTCCGCAGAATGCGGGTTTAGTCAACGCCGGTAATTGTTTCACCTCCGAATGGATGATAAGCCCGCGTAGGCTTGGGTCGGTAACCACCCGATACCCCTGTTCGTCCGGATCCGCTATCACGCGCTTAAGCTCTTTACTTCCGCTCGGCCCGTAAAGCGCGCCGTGCATAGGCGCCCGAACGAGCGGTAGACGGCCACTAACCTTCCCATAATTCTGGCTCACCCTGTGACACACGGAACAGGTAATGCCTTCACGAGACGAAGCCGGCCGATCGAGATTCGACAAGAAGAGGGACTCGCGCATGTTCATGCCAATCTGGTTGTGACAGCGAATGCAGAAATCCCCGTTGGTGGAGCTCGTCAATCCGTTGACCGTCATTTGAAACGCCATGTAAACCGGGCTTAATTGAGCGTACGCGTGCTGAGAGACCGACCACTCGGCATATTGCTTCGGATGGCAGGCCGCACAGGTATTCGCAGATGGGTAAATCTCCTCGACGTTCAGCTTCGCGACCGCAACTTTGGTCGACTGCCCTTTGTCATGCTCCGATGCGTCAACCTGGCCGGCGAAGCCCAGTACAAGAACCGCAACCGGCTGGACCAATAGGAAAACGGCAACAAGAACTGCGCCCACGGCGGCCCATGCCCGGCCCCGGATGCAGTTGGTACAGGAGGCATCGGGCCCACCGACGCGAAGGGGGAAGGGGTTTTCCATCCTACTTCATTCGCTCCTTGAAGGCGTGGTCCAGATGGTACACGTGGCACAACTGGCAATCCTCCCGGACCTTTTCCGCGGCGTGACAGGCCGCACAGGTCTCGACGCCGACGGGTTTGAAGTTGCTGGAGAACTGCTGCGCATTCCAAGTTTTGAATGATAGCGCGTAATTTGCCTTGCGATCAAGGGCGTGGCAGTTGGTACAGGTGGCATCGGGCCCCAAGAGGTCGATATGGGGTCCGTGGGCGTAGTTGGTGTAGGGTCCTGAATCGGAGCGCCTGTAGGTCCATTCGATGCGCACCGTAGGCCCACCGTCCGGCGCACCCCCAGACGCAGCCCCGGTCTCGGTGACGGAATGGCATTTCAGGCAGTGACCGGGGCCGTCGTCGGCCACCAGCAATTCTTCGCGCATTGCCCCGGCGCGGGCCACATCCTTCTCTTCCGCGGCCCCGGCGGCGGCAAGGTCCAGCCA
>JAPULF010000563.1 GCA_027295245.1 Planctomycetota bacterium | reverse complement strand
TCGGGTTCCATGGAAGCGGCTTCTTCGAACGCCCCCAGCGCCAGGCCGTACTTACCGCGGCTGGCGAGACGGGCCCCCTGCTGAAACGCCTCATCGTATCGAATCGACCGCTCCGCGGAGGTCAATTCCGGCGTGGTCGGTCTTTCCGCGGGTGGCCGGGCGTCGATCGAAGTGCGATTGAACATCGAAGCGCACCCGGACGACCCCAGCGTCAGGCACGCCAACGCCGCGGCGTGAATCAACCGAGGAATCGGACGCTCACCGTGCACGGTTGCAACGTGGAACATGGGCCTAACCATCCCCTTTCGACTCGTCGGATAGCGCGGTTCGCCGGCCGTCGGCCTCGTCAATAGGACCCGAGGCAGGATCGATCGGGCGGCCGAACTGCCTTTCAATCTCGCCTTGCAAACGGGCCTGCTCGTCTACGAATGCGTCGTACATAGCCTTGATCTCGTCCTCGGTACGCGAATGACTCAAATGCCTACTGTCTTCGGAAGCCTCCGCCTCGCCGGCCGAACCGGTTTGCCCGGAAACGTGGTCCCCTTTCGATTCCGCGGCATGCGGTGTTTCAGCGGCGACGGCGACCGGGGCGACCGCGACCCGATCGGAGCCGGGGACGTCTACCTCTCCGCCGGCCCTTACCAACTCGCTGGAATCCAGGGGCTGCATGATGACGGGCATGTCGTCGGTCCCGTCGTCCGAGACCGGCTCAGCCGGCGGATCACTGAACATCGGCCTGGGCGGCTCGAATTCGGGCGGGATTTCGAAGTGCAGGGGCACGTCCTGGATACGTTCTACATGCTTGAAGTGCGGCCGGTACTTATCAAAGATTTTGCGGTCGCGTTCGGTCATCTTCGCGGCGCCTTCGGCGCGAGCCGTCAGAAAGATGAGCAAATCCACACGCTCGGAAACCGGGTTTTCCTGGCGAAAAAACCAGTTGAGGATCGGAATGTCACCGATCCCCGGGACCTTGGAGATCGAGTGGATCTTCCGATCGCTGATCAGACCGCCAAGAACAATCGTCTCGCCGTCACGCATGACAATTCGCGTGCTCACTTCGCGGGTGTTTACGCGGGCCACGCGAAGGCCGGTGGTTCCGACAACGTCATCCCCAAGCGAGCTGATTGTCGGATGGACGAACATGCTGATGCGACCGTCCGCCATGATCGTGGGTTTGACCTCGAGTTGGATTCCGATCGGGATGTAGGTGTCGAACGCTTCCGTGACGGTGCCGAAGTCCGTGATGTTGGCCTCGAATATCGGGTAGCGCTCGCCGACCAGAATGCTTGCCGGGTGGTTGTTCATGACCAGCATCCGCGGGTTCGCCAGAAGGCGGATGGCGTCGTCGTCCTGATTGGCCCGAAGCACGGCGTTGAAGCGCGAAAAATCGATCGCACCCAACGCGAGTCCGGTGACGTTGTGGGCAAATCCGCTGAAATTTCGTTGAACCTGCGTGCCGGTCGCGAACCCGGCCCGGTTTCTGATGGGCCACATGTGATTCAGCACGGGTCCATTGGCGAAGATCTCGATGTTCCAGTCGATGCCGAGCTGGCGCTGCAGATTCGTCGTCATCTCGACCAATCGGGCCTCGATGAGGACCTGCGGCGGAGCCCTGTCGAGTTCTTTAATCATCGTCTCGATTTCGGCGACAACCTGCGGGACATCGATCACGACCAGCGTTCGCGAGAAGCGGCTGCGATCGCCGCCCGAAGAGAGGGCCAATTGTTGACTCCCCACCTGGCCTTGATTGCTCGAGCCCGCGGTCGTGGTTGTTCCCCCCTCGTCAAACGTCCCGCTGAGATCCCCCAGTGATTGCCTCTTGTATATCTCGCCGCTGTCCTCGTCGAAAACCATGATGTGACCGATGCCCGGCGTGAGCATGGGCTGCAGCACGTCTTTCACGCTTTGAGCGTCGGCGGAGATAAGCCGAAAAACCCGCTTGACGGTCGGCGTAGCGAATCTGTTTTCCTTGTCGTTCGGCGCGGAAATGGTAATGACATTATCGTCCACGGTGTACCGAAACCCGTTGTTAACGGCCACAGCCTTGAGTGCCGTCAGAACGGGTACGTCTTCGAGCGCCACGGTCACGTTACCTTCGACCCCGGGCCCGACGACCACGTTCAGTCCGCCGTGGTCGGCGATCATGCGAAACGCCCTGTCGATCGGACTTTTGTCGAGTTGGAGCGAGATCCGCCTGCCGGATGCGCCGGTGTCGGGTCCGTCAACCTGCGCGACGGCGGCGGTACTCGAGCCGATCACGACAATCAATGCGAGGCCGGCGATAGTTCTGGCCCAAATCATGGTTCCTCCGATCCCTCATACACGGTTACGCCTTCAATCCCAAGCATGTACTTGTAGCGCCACGGATCATTCGTAAGCGTGATGGTGTTCCGGGTGATTTCACTTACTACGACGCCCGATTCGAACGTGTCGCCAACCTTCACGATTCGGCCGTCGACCAGCGCCCGCTGATTTCCCTTCACTTCCGAGACACCTTGGAACACGAGCTTCGGCGGGTCCGGGTACTCTTCCGGCTCGGCGTGCTCGGGACGAGCGAATGATCCCTTTGGAATCGTGATTTCCAGCCCCTCGAACGGATCGTGATCGGTCCATTGACGGGCCGTCAGCTTCGCCTGAAGGATCCACAGTGCCTTCATGTCCTCTTGATCCTGGAAAGGTTGGACGATTCGCGGCTCGGAATTCGGCTCGGGCAAAACGACAGTTTCGGCCTGCGTTTGACCGGGCAGCCCCTGGGTGACGATCGCATAGCCCCGCCAGATCAGAATGACGGAGGCGACGCCGAGGATCGAAAGGACTTTCTTTTTTCGCGGGTCCATCAGGCACCGCCCTTCGGAGATTGATCCGCGGCCTCGGGCGGCTGAAACGTCTCAACGGTGATTCTCGCACGCAACTCTGGGTGATTCGTCCCCTTCCGCGCATCCGAACGTGAAATCAGGAAACTGACCGCCCGTGTGGGCAGACGCTCCCGGGCGCAGGCCCCCAAGAACTCGGCGATTTGTCGATAGGAGCCGTCCAGCGTTACTTCGTACTGTGGATAGGCCCTTGCGCCGGCCGGCGGTTTCGAGGCCCCAGACACCTTGACCGGTTTGATCTCATGGACATCGGCGCCGACCCGTCGGGTCGTCTCGCTGATGGCCGCCACCACGTGAGGCGACTTGAGCGAGTCCCGAAGCCGGTTTTCCAGTTCTTGCTTTTCGGCATCGAGCAAGGCGGCGTCCTTAGGGGACAAAACGCCTTCCATCGCCTGGTTCGCGACCGCCGTCAGCGACGTACCGAGGCTGGCGAGCGTCTGGATGCCCTCGGCCGCCGAAGACTTCTTCGAGAATGCGTATCCGGTCGCGCAGATGACGGCACACATCGAAACGACCGGCGGCCCCCAGGTCTTGAGTTGTGAAAATACGCGCGACATACTTACAAACTCGCCTCCGCCCCTGGATACGCAAGTGCAAACTCGAACGACAGAGTGCCTTCCGACCCGGCCTTGCCGCGCTCGCTCCGATTCCACGCCTTCAATTCGACACCGTGGCAAAAGGGACTGTCGTCCAGACTCTTGAGCAGTTGCTCGACCAACTCGTCAGAACGAGGAGATTCGTCGGAGGTGAGTATCTCACCGACAATGGTCATGAACATCCGCCCTTCCTTCATCCGGGCGTCGAATCGCTCGGCGAAGAACTCCTTCGGGAGCAAAAGCGACAACTCCTTGAAAATGCCGATCCACGGCGGCGCCGCGTCCGAAAACTCGGCCAATTGGCTGTGGACCGAGTCGGCTGCGATCTTCTTGTCCCACTGTTGTCGAATCCCGCCGAGCAGGTCGCGCACGTTTCGCAGTTGCTGTTCGTGCCTCGGAACCGGCGGTCGTATCTGCATGTCGATCCGATTGAAGAGAATCGCGATGCACATAATGGCGCCCGCAAGGACCGGCCCTGTGATGCAGATGCTACGCCGAATCCGGCTGATTCGACGGTATCGACGAATGCGCGCCGGCAGTAAGTCGGGGAGGTCGCGCCAGTGACGGATCGCCCCGACAGCGGCGCTGAATGACGCCGGACTCACGTCCTCGTCCGCCCCGGACATCCGCGTGCCGCCGACCCAATCGAAGGCCGACGTTTCGGTGGATATCCGGGATGACACCGTGCCGGCAAGGCCGGATATCGTGGCTCCCGGCCCGACCAGCCGAAGCGACTTGACCTGCTTGCCGTCGGAACTCGTGGAAGCGAACGTAAGCCACTGCGTCAATTGCCCGGCCAGCTTCTGGAGCACCGGCTCCAGCAGCGGGAGAATCCGATCGCCCCGGACATTGAGGGATTCGATCAACTGATCCTTCGAAGGAATTCCGATCTCGTCCCGCAAAGCCACGGCACGAATCTCATCGAGTTCAATCACGTCGTCGCCCGCGACAATCGGGCGCATGAGGGCGGCTGTGAGATCGGCAGTGCCGATCGGCAATTCGGTCGTGACGCAGGGCACCGTACCGTCGATGACCACGAGCGTACTTGCGTGTTCGTCAAGGCAGAGAAACGCGTGCAACCCGTCCTTCTCGCTCGAATCGCGCGCCAGGGCGGTCAGGGCCGACGACGTCGCCGTCATCGCGATGATGTTGAGCCCGACGCGTTCGACCGCACTGAGGGTCGCGTCGGCGACATCGTTGTGACACGCAACGACTCCGACCCGTTGTCGATTCTCTGCAACGGGGCATTCCACGTCCGTCGCGTCGACCGTCACGATGGCGTCAGCAGGGTCGAAGTGGAGCTGTTGGGCGAGCTTGAGTTGGACGGCTTGGTGCCGCGCGATGCCTTTGAGCGGCGGCAGATCGTGATATTGGCAGGCAACCTGCGAGCCGCCGACCAGACAGATTACGTCGTACCCAAACCATCGGCGTTCAGAGATATAGGCCGCCAGGTTGTCGAGTGCGGATTCGTCGGTTAGTGCAAAGCAGTCTTCGTTGCGGTTTGCCGCCGGAAAGACCGCGGGCTCCGAAAGCTCGACCGTAAACCGGTCGACCTGGGCCCTCACCAGGCGCAGTTCCTCAACGCCTGCGTGAAGCACCAGTAGTCCCCGGCCTTTTGACATCCTTGTCTTTCCCGGACCGGCGAAGAGGTCCGCAAGAGGTTGACGAAACGCGCCTTTCGGCGACTATTGTGTTTCGACCTCGATGACCCTCTCGTAACCGCGACGCGACCCTGTGGCGCTGTACGTTCCGGCCGCCGACTGGACACTGAACGACCCGGTCGCGGTGGAAGGGTCGTCCCCAGCGTTTCCGTTGTCTGATATCGACCCGATCGTACCGTCAGTATCGTTATCATTACCGTCACTGAGCTCCTTGAGGGCCATTTCGATGCCGCTTTCGGCGGCGTAAAACGCACCGGTGCTGTCGTAATGACCCAGGTACCCGATGGCCCCCACGGACGTCAGTTGCACCGTCATCAGGACGATCGTTCCGATAACCAGTAAGGCCACCACGAAACTCAAGACGGCGACGGCCGGGCGACGGTGTCTATGGGGCATTATCCACCTCGTTCATGAAACTCCGCAGGTAGATCGACGACTGCACCTTCGCCACTTCCGGTCCCCTCGAAAGCTCCAGTAAGACGCGAACCAGCCGTACCGACTCGCGATTCGTTTGCGAGAGCGGAAACGATGAGAGCGATGCACCGTCGGCATCAAAGTACACGAGGGTGAGTCCACTCACATCACGAGTGAGTGGGTGCCAACTCGAGCCATTGTCGATCGTCATTTCGAGGTCGTTCGTGCTGAGACGAAATCCGTCGTTTCCGAAGCGAATCTCGGTGGCGGTGGCGGTCGAGATTTGGGCCAAGCCCGTCATGCCGGCGTCCTGCGGGACCTCGCGGATGAAACGCAGCACTTGCTCGCACGACCGCGCGGCAATGTCAACGAGTTCCACGCGCGCGCCGATCTCGGACCGCTGCCTGGCGGCATTCCAGACCAGGGACCCCGCCACCCCGCTCACGACGACGCTGGAAGTGATGGCGACCACCATCTCGACAAGCGTGAAAGCCGGACGCTGACCTCCTCCGGATCGACGGTATTGTGAGCGTGTTTTCATTCGTCTAGTAATCCGCGAAGACCCTTTCAATGACGACGGTCTCGGCGCCGCTGTTCCAGGACACCGTGACCGTGACCGAGCGATAGCCCACCGGCGAACCCGATGCACTCAGGTTGGCGTCCACCTCGGCGATGGTCACCGTGCGATCGAACGCGGAGAACCCCGCAACGGGCGATTCTGCCGGGAAATTGGCCGACGTGACCTCACTGTAGCCGGCAGTGGATTTGTACCTGCGAGCGATAATCTCTTCCATCCGCTCGATTGCGAGAAAAGACGCTACCGTGGCCCGCGACGGCGCGATCGAATTCATGGAAGATTCGGCAAAGGCAAACAGCAACGGCGGCAGGCCGATCCCGAGTATGATGACG
>JAPULF010000562.1 GCA_027295245.1 Planctomycetota bacterium | reverse complement strand
TTCTGGGATTGCGGAACGACCTCCGCGAAGCGCTTCAGGCGGTCCTTGCCGGTCAGGCCGGCCTCAGCATCGCCCTCGCCTCGCTCGGCCCGTTCACCCGATTCATCTACTTCTCGTCGGCCGACTACCGGCTCGCACAACTCTTCAACGCCGGCATGTTCACCCTTGCAACGGTGGCCGGCCAAATACTCATGATCCGATACTACCGGGTCCTGTTCCGCCGCAATCGAAACCACCGTATCGCCTTCTGCGCCTGGCTGATTCTGTATGTCTTCGTCGGAATACAAATGGGTTGGGTGCTCCGCCCTTTCATCGGCGCCCCGTCCGTGGCCGTCACCTTCTTCCGCGCCGAACCATTCACCAATGCCTACATCGTCATATTTAATCTCATATTTCCGGAGTGAATGTGATTCGTGGACGCGCGTTCAACATCGAGCGCCTTTGTTCAATTCACTCAAGGTTCGGCAGAGAGTCCGTCGGCGGCCTGTGCGATTGAGAGCTTCCGTACAAGCACCGTTTTTCGCGGCGAGGTCCGACCCTTGATCACCGATACATCTCGGCCGGTGACTCCCAGGGCATTCGCCAGCAGCGCTTCCACCGCGGCGTTCGCCCGGCCGCGCTCCGGCGGGGCCGAGACTCGGAGCTTGAGGGCGTCTCCCAACGGACCGACAATGCCATCGCGCGACGCCCCCGGAACCACCTTCACGGTAATCTCCACGCCTTCGGCGACGGACTTCAGGCATTGCATGCGATCAGTCCCCGCCGGAAGACTGTTTTCCCAGGTCCTGGCTTCGTCTGTATGCCGCCATCACTGCTTCCGTCACGTGGTCGGCCACTTCGCGCTCGGTCAGTTTCTTCATGGCCGCCTCGGTCGTGCCGCCCGGGCTCGAGACCGCCTGGCGCAGCTCGGTCGGGGATGATCCCTGCTGCAAGAGCATCGCCCCGGCACCGACGCACGCGTGGGCCGCAAGGATCTGGGCGTCCTCCTTCTTGAGCCCGGCGGCTATTCCACCCGCCATCATCATTTCCACAAAATAGTAAAAATAGGCCGGACCGGAGCCCGCTACGGCGGTGACTGCGTCCATCAGGTCCTCGTCCTCCACTTCCACGTTTACCCCGCCGGCGCTGAATAGATGCTTGACCTCCTCCAAGTCGTCCATCGACGCCTTCCGACCCCGAAAGAGGCCGGTCACGCCACGCCCCAGTTCGAACGGCAGATTCGGCATGGCTCGGACCACCCGGACCGATTCGCCGCCCAGGGCCTCGGCCACGCGCGACGTAGACATGCCGGCCATTACGCTCACGAACAGAGGGTCCACGGCCGCGACGTCACGGATGGAGGCCGCCGCCTCATCGAATCGTTGCGGCGTCACCGAGAGCATCACGATCCGCGAGTGCTGAACGACGGCCCGATTGTCCTCGGCCACCGTCACCTCGAGCGGATGAGCGGCAAGGGCCCGCGACGGCGCGACGATGATGCGATCGCCGCCCAGATATCCGCTGCCCAGCAAGCGGCGTAGCATCACCATGGCGATGTGACCGGTCCCGATCACGCCCAACGCGTACTGATGTCCCGCCATACGAAGTCCCCGTTTTTTCTGGAATCCATCACGAGCCCAAGAATCGAGACGTCCTATATTTCACGGACCCGGCATTCCCAGATGCACTTGACCGGATGCCCGCCATCATGGCGAGAATAACACCTTTTTGCATGACATTCGATGGTGGTAACGTTAAACTCGGTCCTGGGTGGACATAACGCGCTCACGTCTTTTGAGCCGGACCTGAAAAAGGCAAGAGGATCATGGGAGCTTCCCAGGAGCAGCCGGCCATTGAGCCGGTGATTGTAGCCGATCATTTGGCACGCGCCGCCGATCAGATGGCGACACGGGACGTCGACGGGCTCCTGGTTTTTCGCGGCTCGAATATCTTGGCGTTTTGTGGCGTACCACTGGCGCCGTCCGATCGGCTGGTCTGCGGACTGGTGAATCGAGACCGCAGAATCGCCTTCGTTGTTCCCGAATTCGAGGCCGATGCCTGCCGAGGCCTTCCGCCCGGTAGCGAAGTGATCACTTGGCGGGAGGATGCGGATCCCTACCAGGCGGTCGCGGCCGCCGCACGGGGACTTGGCATTGCTTCGGGGAACATATCGCTCGACGGATTTACCTGGCTGGACGCCGAATCTCGCCTCTCCGGGGCCATGAACGGTGCGAAGCTTCGCCGTGATACCGATATCATCGACTCGGTCCGGGTCATCAAGTCAGCCAACGAGATTAAGGCAATTCGGACCGCCTGTTCGGATACGGGCAGAATCTTCCCATTGGTCAATGACTGCCTTCGGCCCTCGATTTCCGAAGAGGGGCTACGTGACGAAGTGCTCGGCCGACTCGCCAATGGAAGCTTCAAGGCGGTCGGCGATCTGATACAGGGTGGAGAGAATGCGGCCGTTCCCCACAAGCCCACGGGAAGTCGGCTCTTTCGGGAAGGCGATGCCGTGATCGTCGATTTTGCCGCGGCGAATCGCGGCTATTTGGGTGACATGACCCGAACGTTTGCCGTGGGGGAACCCGCCGACGAGATCAAAAAAGCCTACGCCGTGGTGCGCGAAGCCCATAAAGCGGCCATTGACGCCATCCGGCCGGGGATGACCTGTGAAGCCGTCGATGCGTCGGCCCGGCGCGTCATCGAGTCCGCGGGTCTCGGAGACTATTTCATCCACCGGCTCGGCCACGGAATCGGGCTGGATATCCACGAGCCGCCCTTCCTGGTGCAGGGCAACGCAACGCCGCTCGAGGCAGGCATGTGTATGACGGTCGAACCCGGCGTTTATGTTCCCGGGCGGTTCGGGATTCGCATCGAGGACGTAGTCGTGGTTACGCCCGAGGGATCCGACCTGCTGAGCGGCGATGTACCGACCGACTTTTCCGAATGGTTTGAGAACACCCGGACCGCCTGAAAACGCGGTATCCAAGAGCCGTCGATCGCGGACGCCCTTCGGGCACCGTAGCTTCCGGGTACCCTCCTTGACGCGTCTCCGCTACAAACTCTAGCATGGCGTCGACGTTGCGATTCGAGGCGGCGCCGTCGCCGATCGAACACCGCGGCGGGACTCGGTTCCTTGTAACGGGCGGGGAGAATTGATCGACTCATGCACATACATGAAAACATTCTCGAACTTGTGGGCAACACGCCGTTGGTTCGCCTGCGTAAGGTCACCGCGGGTCTGAAGTGTACCGTCGCAGCCAAAGTGGAGTACCTCAATCCGGGCGGCTCCATCAAAGATCGCCCGGCCCTTCGAATGCTCGAGCAGGCCGAACGGTCCGGCAAGCTCAAGCCGGGCGGCACGATCGTCGAACCCACCAGCGGCAACACCGGCGCGGCCCTCGCCATGGCCGCCGCCATCAAGGGGTATCGCTGCATCCTCGTGATGCCCGACAAGATGGCGCCGGAGAAATTCGCCCTGTTGCGGGCCTACGGAGCGGAAACAGTGACCGTTCCGAATGTTGCCGCGAACAGCCCCGAAAGCTACTACAGCGTAGCCAACCGACTGACTGCCGAGATCCCCGGAGCGTTTCAACCAAACCAATTCGAGAACCCCGAGAATCCCGAGGCCCACGCACATTCGACCGGACCGGAAATCTGGGAACAGACCGACGGGAAGATCGATTACTTCGTCGCCGGCATCGGAACCGGCGGCACGATCAGCGGAACCGCTCGATTCCTGAAGGAAAAGAACCCGAATATCCAGATCATCGGGGCCGATCCGGAAGGGTCCATCTATACGCCCGGCAGCATGCCCAAGTCCTACGATGTCGAAGGGATCGGCGAGGATTTCGTGCCGCGCACCGTCAATCTCAAGATCGTCGACCAGGTGATTAACGTGTCCGACAAGGAATCGTTCCTGATGGCCCGTCGGCTTTCCGCCGAAGAGGGCATTCTGGTGGGCGGATCTTGCGGCACCGCCGTCTGTGCGGCCCTCCGCGTGTCCGCCGATCTCCCGGCCGACAAACTCGTCGTGGTCATCCTCCCCGACGGGGGTCGCGGCTACCTCAGCAAGATCTATAGCGACGAGTGGATGCAGAGCCGAGGCTTCATGTCGGTCCCCGGCCACGGGATGACATTGGGCGACGTGCTCGACGGCAAGGGAAAAGTCCCGTCGATCATATCCGTGAAACGGACCGATTGTGTCCGTGCCGCGATCGACCTCATGCGAACGAATGACATTTCGCAAGTGGCCGTCTCAGATGATGCCGGTCTCATTGTCGGCTCGATACAGGAAGTGACGGCCATGCAACTCGTGTTCGACCACGTCGATCTGGCACTCAAGCAGGTGGGCGACGTAATGGGCTCCGCGTTTCCCAAGATGGAACGATCCACGGAGATCGAGCACGGATTCAAGGCCCTGTCGCTGGGGGCCTCGGCCATTATCGTCCGCGAAAACGCCAAACCGGTCGGCCTCTTGACCAAAAGCGATTTCATCAACTATTTGAGCGGGGACCGGAACGGCCCTGAGGCCGCCGATTCCGAGTGACCGATCGCCCCGTCGGAACATGGGCCATCTTTCCTGCGGGCGGGGCAGGCTTATAATGGGGGACATGCGTCGTTTCCGGATCGGCCGCTCAGCCGAGCCGTTCCAGAGGCGGGCGGATGCCGGTGTAGCTCAGTTGGTAGAGCGTCTGACTGTGGATCAGAAGGTCTCGGGTTCGAGTCCCGGCGCCGGTAATCAGGTTCTCACCAGCCGATGTGTGGCAGGAAGGCTGCTTTAGATGGCCAAGGTCAAGCCGCGAGTCTATCGCGGAATGAGAGATTTGCTGCCGGAGCAAGTGTCCGCCCGCCGGTGGTTGATCGACACGATACGCCGAGTGTACGAGCTGTACGGCTTCGTACCCCTCGAGACGTCCGCGATCGAATACCTCGACGTCTTGACCGGGTCGGCGGGGGACGAAGCGAACCGTTCGATCTTCAGAGTGAGCAACCCGGACAAGAAACCGAGCGATCCAGACTCGGAGGCCCTCGGCCTTCGATTCGATCTCACCGTGCCGCTGGCTCGGGTCGTCGCGCAGCACCGCGAATTGCCACGCCCGTTTCGGCGCTACCAAATCGCATCCGTCTGGCGGGCGGACAAACCGGGCCCTGGTCGGTTTCGCGAGTTTACTCAATGTGATATAGATTCTGTCGGTGTCTCGTCGGAGGTGGCAGACGTCGAAATCATCGCCGCCATGTGTGACACGCTGTCGGCCCTGGAGGTCGGAAACTATCTCATTCGCTTTTCCAGCCGCAAGATCCTCAACCTGGCTCTACCCTTCGCCGATATTCCAGCCGATCGGGCGGAAGCCGTCTTTCGTGTTCTGGACAAGCTCGACAAGATCGGGATGAAAAAGGTTCGGCTCGAATTGTCGGGCGGTTATCGGGATGAGTCGGGCGACAGCATTCCGGGGGTCGGCCTGTCGGGTTCGCAGGTCGGCCGAATCGAACAATTCCTCGAGTTGAAATCAGACAAGCGGGATGACTTGATACGGCAACTGCGAGAAACATTTGCAAGCGTTGCCGGCGCGGAAGACGAGATCAGTGTCCTGGAACGAATGTCTCGACAACTCGCCGAACTCGGCTATGGCGACGACCGCGTGTGCATCGACCTGAGCGTCGCGCGGGGTCTGGCGTACTATACGGGGCCCGTGTTCGAGGCGATCCTGCCGGATGCACCGGAGTTCGGCTCCGTGTTCGGCGGGGGTCGATACGACGATCTGGTCCGACGCTTCACCGGCGAGAGCATCCCTGCAACCGGCGCTTCGATCGGCGTCGATCGGTTGCTCGCCGCGCTCACGAAGCTGGACAAAGCCCGCGAACAGAAATCGACCGCTCAGGTCTTGGTCTCTGCAATCGACCCGGCGATGATGGATGACTACTTGCAGATCACATACGAATTGCGCCGCGCGGGCATTTCGGCGGAGTTTTACCTCGGCCCGCCCAAGCGATTCGGCAAGCAGATCAAATACGCCGATCAATACGAGATTCCGATCGTTGTCGTCTGCGGTTCCGACGAGAAGGCCGAGGGAACGGTGACCCTCAAAGACATGGCGGCCGGCCGCCGCCGGGCTTCGGAAGTGCAGGATCGTGAAGCGTGGCGAGACGAGCGACCCGGGCAAATCACGACACCGCGAGGAGAATTGGTTTCTTCGGTCCGCGACTTACTCGACCGAATCCGGAGAGCAGATGCATGACGGACGGTGCAGGCGGATCCGTGGTTCTCGACGGCTCGTCGCTCACGCCGGCGGCGCTGGTCCGCCTGGCTCGAGATCCACGGATTCAAGTCGATTGCGATCCCGCGGCGCTCGATCGGGTCCGCCGGGGCCGGGAACAAATTGAGACAATCGTCTCTCGATATCGAGAGGCATTCGCCCAATACGAAAAAACGCGCGACGAGAAGGACCGCCCCGCAATGACCTACGGCGTTACCACGGGTTTCGGGGAATTCAGACACACGCCCATATCTCCGGACGAACTTGAAGCGCTTCAGAAAAACATCCTGCTGAGTCACGCCGTCGGAGTCGGTGACAACACGGACCCCGACGACCCGGCAAATTGGTTTCCGGCCGATGTGATTCGGGCCGTCATGGCGCTTCGACTGAACGCGTTTCTCAAGGGGCACTCCGGGGTCCGACTCGAGCTAGTTGCGTTGATCGCGCGAATCTTGAATGCCGGGGTCATTTCGGTCGTGCCCACGCGCGGCTCCGTCGGATCCAGCGGCGACCTTTGCCCGCTAGCCCATTTGTTCGGCGTGCTGGTGGGCGCGGGCCGATTCTATGTCGTATCCGATTCGGCCGAAATGGGGCGCCGCCCGCCCACGCCAAGATCTGCGACGGAACTTTCCGACGCGATCGATGCAGCCGTACCGCAACCGGCCTACAAGGAAGGCCTGGCTCTCACCAATGGAACGGCGTTCTCGACGGCCCTGTTGGCCTTGTCCGTGTACGATGCCGAAGACTTGGCGAACGCCGCGGATGTTGCCGCCGCCATGAGTCTCGAAGCCGCGTGCGGCCGGGCACGGGCACTCGACCCGCTGGTACACGAGGCCCGAGGCCAGGCCGGCCAGATCGACAGCGCCGCCAACCTCCGGAATCTGCTGCGCGGAAGCGAGATGTTCGATAAGTCTCGCGATGTGCAGGATGCGTATTCGCTGCGCTGCGCTCCTCAAGTGCACGGCGCAAGCCGCGATACCATCGCTTACGCGAAGATGATCGTCCATCGTGAAATCAATGCCGCCACCGACAATCCGCTGTTCTTTCCCGGCGAATCATCCTGGGATGAGCAGTTCGCCTCGAACCGCGCCGGCGGAGGCATCGACGGGGGCGCTTTTTCCGCCGGCAATTTTCACGGACAGCCCGTGGGCATCGCCGCCGATGTCCTCGCGATCGGAGTCGCGGAGTTGGCCGATATCTCCGAACGCAGAACGCAATTGCTGCTCGACCGAAACCACAGCCGCAATCTGCCGGCGAATCTCGTTCCGTACCGCGGTGTCAATTCCGGCTACATGCTGGCCCAGTACTGCGCCGCATCGCTCGTGTCGGAGAACAAGGTGCTCGCGCACCCGGCTTCCGTCGATTCCATTCCGACGGCCGCCAACAACGAGGACCACGTGGCAATGGCGACATTCGCGGGGCGAAAGGCCGGCACGGTGCTCGCCAATGCGCAGGCCGTGCTTGCAATAGAATTGCTCGTCGCAGCCCAGGCCCTCGAATGGCGCGTTGCGATGAATCGCCCGCCGGACTCGGGCCTAACCCGTCCGGACGATTCGTGGGAGTCGATCGCGAGTGCGAAAGCGAGAATGAGCGAGTTCGCGGAGGCCACCGCGCCCGGCAAGCGAAAAGCCATCGCCGATGCCCTTGGATGCGGAACTGCGGCGGCCTATCTCGCCGTTCGGTCGGCGGCCGAACCCATGGTGGCCGACCGATCCATCGACGGTGATATTCAAGCCGTGCGCCGGCTGGTCGAGGATGGATCCGTACTCCGCAGTGCCGGCGCTGCGCTGGCAGACGGCTTGCGTCCGATCGAACCGCTCCAATCCGCTGCGTCCTGAACGACTGCCGCCCCGGCCGGATGACCGCGTAGGGTTGGCCCCCGCCGAAATCTGTCTGATCGGTCCGAATCGGCCCGATTTGCCCGTGGAATCTCGACCCGAATTGGCTGGCACCCTCTTCTTGATCGGCTTATGATCCGCGCCCCACAGCCGGGCAGGCGGCCTATTGGGCTGTTCGACATTGCCGGGTGAAACGGGCCTCGGCGCGGTCCCAATATTGCGACCCCTCCGCCCGATTATCGCACGCGCGCGGCAGA
>JAPULF010000561.1 GCA_027295245.1 Planctomycetota bacterium | reverse complement strand
CCTACCCCTCACGGGAATTCCGGAAAAAACCGTCTTGCGTATAATGCGAGTTCCGTGCCGGGGCCTGACCTGACGAGGGTTTTTGCAACCGCAGCATCGCAAAGGGTGAATCATGGGACCGATTGAGCGAGTCAAGTGTGTGCTGGAAGGGCGAAAGCCGGACCGGCCGCCGATCAGTTTTTGGTACCACTTTCCGACGGATCAAGCCTGTGGCCCGGCCGCCGTGAAGGCCCATGTTGATCACCTGGAGGCGTTCGATCTCGACTTTCTCAAGGTGATGAACGACAACCGCTACCCCCACGACGGCCGAATCGAACGTGTTGCGGACCTCGCGTCCGTTACGTTGTTGCGAGGGGATGAGCCGGAGTTCACGAGGCAGCTCGATCTGATCGCCGACCTGAAGCGTGCCTTGCACGGCCGCGTGCTGATGGCGACGACTTTGTTCAATGCCTGGGCAACGCTACGACACCTCGTACGCCCGCCTCGCAAGAAGCACAGCCCGCCTGCCATGACCGGCTCGGCCGATGCGCCGAGCAATAAGATCAAGGAGTTCTTTGTCGAAGACCCCGAGGCGTTGAAGTCCGCGTTGCGGCGGATCGGCACCAGCTTGGCCCGCTTTGCGCAGTGTTGTCTGCAGGCCGGCGCCGACGGTGTTTTTCTGTCCGTGCGCGACGATTGGTTGGAATCGTCCGGCGGACCTCCGCGCCTTTATGACGAGCTTGTTCGATCGAGCGACTTGGAGATCCTGGACGCCGCATCCGACGGGCGATTCAACCTGCTTCACGTGTGTGGGACGTCCGTCGACTTTCGGAAATTCGCGGAGTATCCGGTTCACGCGGTCAATTGGGCGGATCGGGCCGCCGGCCCTTCGATTGCCGAAGTGCGCGCCTGGGTCAGGCCCGCGATCTGCGCCGGTGTCGACAATCTTGTCACGTTGGCGGAGGGCACGATTCAGGATTGCGACGCCGAAGTGAAGGACGCCCTGGATCAGGCCGGCGGGCATCCGATCATGATCGGGCCGGGCTGCACGTACGATCCCGAGAACGTGCCCCGTGCCAACCTGGAGGCGGCGTGTCGCGCGGTGCGGCGATAATCTAATGTTACACTACTGTCTATGTCTTTCGCGCCGCGTCGACCAGATTCTCGAGGGTCCCGCGCAGGAGCGATTCTCCGCCGAACGCCATGCCCAGGGACTTCAGCTTGGAGGTGTCGATCTGGTTCTTGGCCCCGCGGTTCTCGCCGCCGACCTTCGCGCCGCTGCCGCTGATGTCGCACGCAAGTTGAGCGACGGTCTGCTCGGCGATGTACATGTCGTAGCAGTTGAATGCCTGGCCGGTGATCCGGTCGGCCGGCGCTTCGAGCAAGAGTTTGACCGCCCGGGCAACGTCGGCGGCGTGAACTTCCTTGCCGCCCCGGTCCGAGGTGAACGACTCGCCCCGAGTGACGCGGCCCACGATGTCGAACCAGCGGCTCTTGTTGGCCGGATGCGCCAAGCCGTAGATACCCGTGGGGCGGAGGGCGCACACCGGCCAGCCGCCGCCGAGTCCGAAGCTGTGAACGAATTTTTCGATTGCGGCTTTGTGCGCCCCGTAGTGAGTCATGGGCCAAAGCGGGTGAGATTCGTCGAGCGGGCGATCGGACAGGATGACTTCATGGACCGCACAGGTGGAGATGAAAACGAATCGGGGCACATCCTGTCGCCGCGCCGTTTCCATCAGACTCAAAGAGCCCAGCAGATTGGCTCGAATGAAGGCCTCGAGGTGTTCGGCGGCGGCCGCGCGGAATCCCGCGCCGGGAGGACGATAGAGTGCACTGTGTACGATTGCGTCGACGCCCCGACAGAATTCGCCGAAATCGTCCGGTGCTTCAAGGCTTCCCGGTACCCACTCGATTTGATCTTCATGGTCGAAACCGCCTCGGTCCGATTGCGGGCGATGCCAGCAACGACATCGATGGCCGTTTTCGACGAGGTGCGAGACGATGTAACGCCCCAGGAATCCAGTGGCGCCGGTGACTGCGACAAGCATGGCGTACCTCGATACTACTCGACTTCGATGACTTCGATTTGCAGTTTCCCCAGCAATGGAAGCAAGGCCAACACCGACTCGACCATCCCCTCTTCGTTCAGCGGCATCAGCGAGAGCGCGATATGTGTCGGGTCGCAATCGGTTTGTCGCATGGCCGCATCGAGGTCGATCCAGCGACCTCCGATATTGACTTGCGTCCACATGTGAAATCCAAAGGCGCTTCCCTTGGACGGCGCGAACGGTCCGGCGGGGATTTGGATGATACCGCTGACGCCCCGTGCCGGAATCCCCGCGGCCCGAGCGAGGGCGGCCAGCAGCACGCCGTGTTCGGTGCAGTCGCCTTCGCGGGTCTGGGCGACCTCCGAGGCCGTGGCGAAGCCAACATCCAGACTCTTGTCGGTTATATACTTCGTCACGAAGCGCCGCAGGGCGTCGGCCCGTTCGGAGGGCGTGCTCACACCCTTGATCGCCCGGCGGGCGAGACGCTTGATCCGGCGGTTGTCGATGTCCAGGATGGTGGACGCCTTCAGGAACTCCGCCATATCCTTCACCGGCGGGTTGTCGCCGACATTGGCGAGGGACTCCCAATCCACTCGCCGGATTGTCACGACCGCTTCGCGATCATTGATGCGCCGGACCGATTGCATGGTCGTTTCCGGGATCGGCGGCAGTTTGTCCGGACTGTCCGCCGGCAGCCGCATGCGGAGCTTGACACGCTCGGCGGACAGCTTGATCCGCCGCTCCACCGGAACGAATGTTTGAACGAACATCTCCGGGGCATCCGATTCGCCGAGGGCTTCTTCCTTCGATGCGAGATACATTTTGAAGTCGAAAGGGCCCACCTTTATCATCGTGACAATCGGTGCCGCCTCGTCGTCCATCCAAGTGACGCTCTTCAGCGGCATGGCCAGGTCCATCGTGGTCGTGACCCTCGTCAAGTTCATCGTTCGGCCGAGCACGTTGACCGGTTCCTTTTTTCCGACCGCGAACTCTGCCTCTACCGGTCCGTCAATCCTGATATCCGGCTCGTATATCTTTGTTCGAAAGGTCGTTCCGGGTTGAAGTCCATGCTCTTTCATCAACAAGACCTGGCCCCACGCAAACTTGATATCGGGGTCAAAGTCATACTCCTTCACCCGCTTGACGCCGGACTGCTCCGTTGTCAGCGTCAACCGACCGTCCGCTATCACGCCGCTACGCGTCACGGGGATCTTCCCCATCCTCGTGGTGTGTTGGAAGGCAAGCGGCCGACCGGTGACCGTCTCGCGGTATCTCTGCTGCAGTTCGATTTCGATTCGGCTCCGTCCACGGGCGAGTTCGATTCTCGTGACGACGTGAGTGAGTAT
This sequence comes from Planctomycetota bacterium, assembly GCA_027295245.1. Classification (GTDB taxonomy): domain Bacteria; phylum Planctomycetota; class Phycisphaerae; order UBA1845; family UTPLA1; genus JAPULF01. Next base: position 148 of record JAPULF010000561.1, on the reverse strand, counting down.
CTCGTTTCCGCGGCGCGTGCTCGTCGAATGCATGTGGCCGGTTTTCTGGCCCTGCAGTTTCATGACGAACCAGCCTTCGTCGAAGACACCCTGCGGGGGATCATCGGTCGCTCGTGCAGACCCGGCACCGAGAAGCACCCATGCCAAA
>JAPULF010000560.1 GCA_027295245.1 Planctomycetota bacterium | reverse complement strand
CTTTCCGATCGTATTGCCGGGTCCGTCGCACGGATTCTGCTGGCCCGTGGCGATATTGCGGGCCGCGACTTGCCGGATGGCTTGGGCCGCGCCGGGGCGGTGGTTGACGAGGCGGTCGTTTACCGCACTCTTCCGGCAACGCCGACCGAGATGCAACTGAGCGCCGTTCGACAAGAAAGCGATGCGATTGTCTTTTGCAGCCCGTCGGCGATACGCCGTTTTGTCTCGCTCGACTTGAGCACTAACGGTGCCGTAGTTGCGTGCATCGGACCGACCACCGCCGCGGCCGCGCGTGGCGCGGGTCTGACGGTGGATGTCGTCGCCGAGCGGTACTCCGCGTCGGGGCTGGTCGCGGCACTCGAGCGGTTTTTCGGGCGTATTGGAGTGACCGCATGAGCGGATTTCCCAAGCGCAGGTTGCGACGTCGCCGCCTATCGCCCGCGGTGCGCTCCATGACGCGCGAGACCCGGCTCGGGCCCGAGGATTTCATCGCGCCGCTGTTCATCGTGGAACGCCCCGAAGACGCCGGGCCGGTGTCATCGATGCCGGGTGTTCGGCGGCACACCGTCGAGCGTCTCGACCACGAACTGGAACAGATTGCGTCGCGCCGCATTCCCGCCGTGATGCTGTTCGGCATACCCGCGAAGAAGGATGCGAAAGGCAGCCAGGCATACGCCGCCGACGGCGTCATCGCGCGAGCCATCCGTCGAATCAAGGAGACGTTCCAAGACACCGCGGTGATCGCCGACGTGTGTCTCTGCGAATACACCGACCACGGCCATTGTGGAATCGTCCGCGACGACCGGGTCCTGAACGACGAGACTATCGAGGCATACGCCCGCACCGCCCTGGCGTATGCTCGGGCGGGCGCCGATCTTGTCGCACCGAGCGGCATGATGGACGGAATGGTCGCGTCCATTCGATCGTCCTTGGATGACTCGGGATTTCAGGATGTGGCGATCCTTTCCTACGCGGTCAAGTATGCCTCGTCGTTCTATGGACCGTTTCGGGAAGCCGCCGATTGCGCCCCCGCATTCGGTGACCGCCGCACGCACCAGATGGACCCCGCCAACGCCCGCGAGGCCCTCGCCGAGGCCGAGACGGATCTAGACGAAGGCGCCGACATTCTGATGGTGAAGCCGGCCCTTGCGTACCTTGACGTGATCGCCGGCCTCCGGCGGGCTTTTCCATCCGCACCCCTGGCCGCCTATCAGGTCAGCGGTGAATACAGCATGATCAAGGCCGCCGCCGCCAACGGCTGGATCGACGAACGCCGCGTCGCCCTCGAATCTCTGACCTCGATCAAGCGGGCCGGCGCCGATACGATCATCACGTACTTCGCAACCCAGGCCGTGGATTGGTTGAGCGGCGGATGATGCAATTGAAGAAACTGCTCGAGCGCGCCATGCGGGTCATCCCGTGCGGCGTGAACTCGCCGGTGCGGACCTTCGGCGCGGTCGGCGGCAGGCCTCCGTTTATCCGTTCTGCAAGCGGCTGCCGGTTGACGGATGTCGACGGTAACGAATACATCGACTACATCGGATCGTGGGGCGCGGCCATTGTGGGGCATGCCCATCCCGCGGTAACGGAAGCGGTCGCAGCCGCGCTTCGGGACGGCACGAGTTTCGGAACGCCCTCGCCGCTGGAGGTCGGGCTCGCCGAGGAGATCGTCGACCGCGTGCCGTCCGTTGAACAGGTTCGCATGGTCAACTCCGGCACCGAAGCGGTGATGAGCGCCATTCGGCTGGCTCGTGCGGCGACCGGTCGTGACAAGATCGTCAAGTTTGCGGGTTGCTATCACGGGCATGCAGACGCCGTGTTGGTCAAGGCCGGCTCCGGCGTCGCGACGCTCGGCCTGCCCGATTCGCCCGGTGTTCCCGCCGCTTCCGTCGAGTCCACGCTGGTCGCACGCTTCAACGACATCGATTCCGTCGAGTCAATCTTCGACGCCCACGCGATGGAGATCGCCGCCGTGATCGTCGAGCCGGTGGCGGGAAACATGGGCGTCGTGCCGCCGGCTTCCGGTTTCCTGAAGCAACTACGAGACTTGACGTCGCGCTGCGGCGCACTGTTGATCTTCGACGAGGTCATGACGGGCTTTCGCGTCGCCCGCGGCGGGGCTCAGACTCTCTACGGCGTTACACCGGATCTGACTACGTTTGGAAAGGTGATCGGCGGGGGGCTTCCCGTCGGGGCCTACGGCGGTGCTTCCAACTTGATGCAGCAGATCGCGCCTGCCGGTCCGGTTTATCAAGCGGGCACGCTTTCGGGCAACCCACTCGCGATGGCGGCCGGATTGGCCACGCTGCAACAGTTGACCGATGACGCCTATCAACGACTGGAAAGGCAGTCCGCCGATTTAGCTGACGGTCTCTCTACGGCCCTCAACGACGCCGGTGTGCAGGCCGTCGTGCAACGCGTCGGGTCCATGCTGACCGTGTTCTTTGGCGCCGAGGCCGTCGGAGAGTTCGACGGCGCCGCCGCGGCGGACCACGATCGGTTCGCGCGGTTTTTCCACGCGTTATTGAGTCGCGGGATACACCTGCCGCCTAGCGGCTACGAGTCATGGTTCGTGTCGCTGGCCCACGACGCGAACGTCATCCGTGCCACAGTCGACAAGGCCCGCGAGTCCGTGCGAGAAATCTGACGATCTTCCACGCCGCGCTCGAGTGTTGTCGTTTTGGCATATGGAGACGGTTCGATCGGCTTGACAATCCACGAATCGAAGCTACAGTATTTGGCTGAATCGCCCGGTGCGAAGACTTCGGACCGGTGATTCCCCGATGGCTCAATGGGTAGAGCGAGCGGCTGTTAACCGCTAGGTCGTAGGTTCGAGTCCTACTCGGGGAGTTGAACATTAGTCCCGCCGAATCCGTGGCTTACGGATACCTGC
>JAPULF010000056.1 GCA_027295245.1 Planctomycetota bacterium | reverse complement strand
TTTGGCTCGGTGCGGTGGCCGTTGACGATCCTCTGGCGACCTCGAACGGGTGGTCGAAGGCGCATGCGGGCCACTTGCTGCGCCGTGCGGGGTTCGGCGGGACGCCGGAACAGATCGATTTCCTGGCGTCACTGGGCCGCGAAAAAGCCGTCGGGACCCTGGTGGACTACGAAGCCGTCGCCGACACCGGCACCCCATTCGAGCTGCCCCCCCCACCGCCGCCCATTCGACAAACGCATCCGAACGCCGACAAGGATGAGATTCAGCGTCTGCGCGGCCTCGAGCGCCGAGCCGATCGTATTCAATTCGAACGGGTTGCCGGGTGGTGGCTATCGAGGATGGTCTCGTCTCCCCGGCCGCTTCAGGAAAAAATGACGCTGTTCTGGCACGGCCACTTCACGAGCGGCTATCGCGAAGTCCGAAGCAGCCGCGCGATGCACTTGCAGAACGATCTGTTCAGGCGGCTGGCCACCGGCAGTTTTCGCGAACTTCTGATGGATATCAGCGAGGATCCCGCGATGATCCTCTATCTCAATACGCAGCAGAACAGCAAGCGCAAGCCGAACGAAAACTTTGCCCGCGAACTCCTGGAGCTGTTTACCATGGGGGTCGGGCACTATACCGAGAACGACATCAAGGAGGCGGCCCGGGCGTTTACGGGCGTTCGTTTGGACCGCCGCACGTGCAAGGTGTCGTTTCGTCGGCGGCAACACGATTTCGGGGAGAAGACGTTTCTCGGTAAGACGGGCAACTTCGAACCGTCCGACGTCATCGACATTATTCTGGACCAGCCGGTCACGGCCGAGTTCATGAGCCGCAAGATGTGGGAGTTCTTCGCGTATGAAGACCCCGAGCCGGCGATCGTGAAGGCACTGGCCTCCGTCTTTCGCGAAAGCAAGTACGACGTAGGCGCCCTTCTTCAAGCGATGTTTCGCAGCGACGCGTTCTACAGCGACCGGGCACGCTTCACACATATCAAGAGCCCCGTGGAGCTGATCGTGGGCACGATGCGAGCCCTGGAAACGCCCGTGTTCAACGACGTGACGCTATTGGAACATCTTCGCTCGATGGGACATACGCTGCTTCAGCCACCGAACGTGAAGGGCTGGGACGGCGGGATCGCGTGGATCAACTCGAGCACGCTGTTCAATCGATACAACGCCCCGATGCACATCGTATTCGGCAACGACAACGCCCGCTTTCGGCGGGCCCTCCGCCGGAGAATGCGGCAACTCGAAGAGACCCTCGGCGCGGAGGCCCCGGTCATGATGGGCATGGGCCCCGAGAACATAATTCGCGCGCAACCCGCGTACGACCCGATACGCGTGATCGTCGAGCAGGGCCTGTCATCGGCCGAGGCGGTGGTCGACCACTTCGTCGAGCGGCTCTTGCAACGATCGATCGAACCGGCCCGCCGCAAATCCCTGATCGAAGTGCTTGAACGGAAGATCGACGCCCGCAGTGTCTCGCGTCCGTCCAATGCCGACGGGATCAGGGCGGTGATTCACCTGATCTTGAGCATGCCGGAGTATCAGCTCTCGTAGCACGGTCGATCACGACCGGGAGGAACGTGAAATGGCTGACCCCGTAGTATTCACGCGAAGGGCGTTCATGGAGCGCGGCGTGGCGCTGGTTTCGGCGGGCGCAACGGTGCCGCTGTTCCTGGACCGGACGGCCTGGGCCATGGCCGATCCCCTCGACGTAAAGCGGGTCAAATCCGTTCCGGGCATCCCGGACGATCGGATCCTGGTCGTCGTGCAGCTTGCCGGCGGCAACGACGGGCTCAATACGGTCGTTCCGTATCGAAACGACCGCTACTACGAGGCCCGACCGCGATTGGGAATCGGAAAAGACGAGGGGTTGAAGATCGACGACGACCTGGCACTGCACCCGTCGGCGGTCGGGTTGAAGCAACTCTACGATGACGGGTTGCTCGGGATCGTGCAAGGTGTGGGATACCCCAATCCGAACCGGTCCCACTTCGTTTCGACCGACATCTGGTCGTCGGCCACCCCGGGGCAATCGATTCGCGACGGCTGGATCGGTCGCTACTTCGACTGTACCTGCAGCGGAAAGGATCGGCCGGATCCCAAGCTGGGCATCGCCCTGACGCGCGAGTCCCCGCTCGCGATGGCCGGCCGGCGATTCAGCCCGGTCAGTTTCGAGTCGCCGAACGAGTTATCCTGGCGGAGCCCCAAGAGTAAAGGGATAGCACAGAAAACATTCCATGCCCTCAATTCGAACCCCGACAATCGGGCGGCGCCGTCGGAAAGCCCGACGAACTCAAAGTCGGCGCTCGCATACTTGCAGCGTGTGGCGATGGACGCCATGACCGGGGCCCGCGAGATTCAGGACGCCGCGGGAACCGGTGGCGGTGGGCGACCGGGTCGTCGCGGCGGTCAAAGGCAGCCCGGCAATCGGGGCCGCTCGCAGCTTTCCCGACAGCTCGACATGGTCAAGCGTATGATCGCATCCGGCCTGGAGACGCGGGTGTATTACGTTTCGCAAGGCGGATTCGACACCCACGCCGGACAGTCCGGCCGTCACGCCAACCTGCTGAGGCAGTTCTCCGACGGATTGGCCGGATTCGTGAACGACTTGAAGCGGGATGGACTGCTCGACAAGGTCGTGGTGATGACGTTCTCGGAATTCGGTCGCCGCGTGGTAGAAAACGCGTCGGGTGGAACGGATCACGGAGCGGCTGCGCCCCTGTTCATCGCTGGCAGCCGGATCAAACCGGGCGTTCATTCATCTCACCCGAGCCTGGAACCCGACAAGCTGGACCGCGGCGATCTGGCATGGAACACGGATTTTCGTTCGGTCTATTCCGGAATCCTCTCCGGTTGGCTGAAAGCCGACGCCGCGAAGATCCTCGGCGGCG
>JAPULF010000559.1 GCA_027295245.1 Planctomycetota bacterium | reverse complement strand
CAGACCGATCGCGGCGTTCTTCTGTTGCAGGCTAAGATGAGCCATGGCGCGGTCGACCGGGTTCGGGTTGACATGGGCCCGCCCATACTGCATCCGGTGGAGATTCCGGTCGATGTGCCCGGCGACCGTTGCGTTCGCATCGATGTGCCGGTCGCGGATACGGTCCTTACGGCGACGTGTCTTTCCGTCGGCAATCCGCACGCCGTGGTGTTCCTCGATTCGCTCGACGCGGTCGATCTTGGGCGTATCGGGCCGCTGATGGAGCATCACGCCCTGTTTCCCAAGCGCATCAATCTTCACTTTGCAACGGTGCAATCGAGAAGCGAAGTGACCATGCGGACCTGGGAGCGCGGCAGCGGCATCACGCAGGCCTGCGGCACTGGGGCCTGCTCGGTTCTCGTGGCGGGTGTTTTGGAAGACCGTCTTGATCGGTGCGTTCTTGTTCACCTTCCTGGCGGCGACCTCACGATTGAATGGCCCAAAGCCGGGGACGACCACGGCGGATCCGTGTTCATGACCGGTCCGGCCACGTCGGTGTTCTCCGGCGTTTGGCCTACTTGATTTTCGATCAGGCCGCGGTAACCTCGACGGAGGGACACCGGGCAGAGGTGCAGACTTGCATGCGGCATCCATCGAGCGCGTCGGAGTTGGAACGGACATACATCGTTTGGAGGTCGGCAGGATCCTCAAGCTTGGAGGCATTGAGATCGAGTTCGACCGCGGCCTGAAGGGTCATAGCGACGGGGACGTGGTTCTCCACGCCACGGCCGACGCCTTGCTTGGGGCCGCGGGCCTGCCCGATATCGGCGAACAGTTTCCGGATGATGATCCGCGTTACAAGGACGCCGACAGCCGAACGCTGGTGTCGAGCGTTGTGGCGTTGGTGGCCGAACTCGGTTTCGAGCCGTCGAACGTGGACGTTGTCATCCACGCAGAGCGGCCGAAGCTGACGGCCTACAAGATGGCAATGCGGCAAAGCCTGGCCGGCCTGCTGGCATTGCCGCCCGAACGTGTCAATATCAAGGCTAAGACCCATGAAGGGCTGGACGCCGTCGGTCGAGGCGAGGCAATCGCCTGCACGGCCGTGGTGGGATTGGGCCGGCCGGCTAATACGAGCTAAACATGACGCTACGTGTTCACAACACTATTACGGGCGAAAAGGAACTGTTCAAGCCGATCCATCCCGGCAAGGTCGGCATCTATCTTTGCGGGCCGACCGTATACCGCCCGGCGCACATCGGGCATGCGGTCGGACCGGTCATTTTCGACGTCATCAAGCGGTATCTGACGTTCAAGGGATTCGACGTCACGTGGATCGTAAATGTCACCGATGTCGAGGACAAGCTGATCGCCGAGGCGGAGCGTTGCGGCCGGTCGGTCAGCGAACTCGCCAAGGAATTGGAGCAGAGCTACGTCGATTGCATGCGGGCCCTGGGGGTTCGATCCATCGACCGAATGCCGCGGGCCAGCGAGCACATCGACACAATCATCGAACATATCGAAAAACTCATTGAGCGCGACGCGGCCTACGAGGTGGACGGCAACGTGTATTTTGACGTCACGCGCGACGCGGACTACGGCAAGCTGTCCAATCGAAAGCCGGAAGAGCAATTCGAAGGCACCCGCGATGGGTTGGTCAAGAGCGCCAAGCGCAGCCCGGGCGATTTCGCCCTTTGGAAGGCCGCCAAGCCGCATGAGCCGGACGACGTGAAATTCGATTCGCCCTGGGGCAGCGGCCGGCCCGGCTGGCATATCGAGTGCTCGGCGATGGCCATGAAATACCTGGGAGAAACGTTCGACATCCACGGCGGCGGATTGGATCTCAAGTTCCCGCATCACGAGAACGAAATCGCCCAGGCCGAATCGGCGACCGGCAAACCCTTTGCCCGGTTCTGGCTTCACAACGGGCTGACGCGCTTCAACACCAAGAAGATTTCGAAGTCCGATCCCGATTTCGAGAAGATGATGGATTCGTTGCAGTTGTCGTCACTGCTCAAGAAACACAATCCGGAATTGCTGCGATTCCTGATCCTGCAGTCGCAGTATCGTTCGCCGATCGATTTCTCGAGCGACACCCTGGCGTCTGCGGAAAAGGGCCTTAAGACGTTCTACAGGCTTCTCGAACGGCTCGCACGTGTCACGGATACGGATCCCTACGACATGGTGTTGCAACTGGAGGCCAAGCGCGGAGAGGCCCTGAACGACGAATGTCGCAAACTCATGAACGACGTGCTGGACCAGCGGGTCCGCTTCCTGGAGGCGATGGACGACGATTTCAACACGGCCGGAGCGATCGCGGTCTTGTTCGAGGTCGCCGGGGTCATTAATCGATTCCTCGACGCACTGCGACTGGAGACCCATCCGGACGAGCCCTCGCGATCGATGGCCCAGGCGGCGGGGGGGTCGTTTGTGTTTCTCGCCCGATTGCTCGGGTTGATGGTGCAACCGCCCAAGCAGCAGGACCACGATGGGCGGACCCCCGAACTCCTCGATTTGTTCGTGGAAGTCCGGAAGATGGCCCGCGAGGCCAAACAATTCCAATTGGCCGATCACATCCGCGACCGGTTGGCCGAAAACGGCGTGGTGCTCGAGGATCGCAAGGACGGAACCGGATGGCGAATCGAGTAGCCACGGTTGCACCGTCCGAATCGCAACTCCCCAAGGAAGTCGGTGTGCAGGCGGCGGCAGCCGGTCGGGTCCTGGGAATCGATCCCGGGCTAGACCGAACGGGTTATGCCGTCCTGGATCACCTGGCCGAAAAAGTCATCGAGGCAGGCGTCATCCGCACAACCCTCGGTCGTCCGCTTGCCGAGCGGCTCCGCGAGATCGAGACCGCCCTCGAAGAGGTCGTGACGGACCATCACATCCGCGTCATTGCGGTCGAAAACCTCTACGTCCACTACAAACATCCCAATACCGCAATCCTCATGGGCCATGCCCGCGGCGTCATCCTGCTGACGGCTGCCCGCCATGGACTCGATGTCATCGGCCTGGCTGCTACGCAGATCAAGAAGACGATCACGGGGAACGGCCGGGCGAGCAAGGTCCAGATTCAGCGAGCCATCACGGCGGCGCTCAAGCTGCGCGAGATCCCAGAGCCCGCCGACGTGGCCGATGCCCTGGCGATCGCCGTTTGTGCGGGCATGATGCTGGAACGCCGGGTATGATGCGGCGGTTGCTGCGGCGCGCGATACAATTGCGGCTTGATCACGGAGGATTCGATCGTCATGATCGTGCGAGTGCGGGGACAACTCAGCGAGGTCGGCGAGGTCTCGGCCGTTCTCGAACGTGATGGGGTCGCCTATGAAGTGCTCGTTCCGCATTACGCGTTGACTGAACTAGCGGCGCGGCGGGGCAATCAAATCACCCTGCACACCCTCGAATACCTCGAAGGCAACGCGGCCACCGGCGGGAATCTGATACCCCGGATGATCGGCTTCCTGCACTCGGAAGACCGTGCCTTTTTTCAGCTTTTCACGACGGTCAAGGGGGTCGGCGTTCGCAAGGGACTTCGCGCCCTGGCCGCCCCCGTCGCCCGCATCGCCGCCGACATCGAGGCCGCAGACGCCGTGGCGCTCGCGCGGTTGCCGGGCATCGGTCCCCGCATGGCGGAACAGATCGTGGCCGAGTTGCGGGGTAAGGTGGCCAAGCACGCCTACCGCGAGCGCGAGGCGCCGGCCGCCACCAGAACCGACTGGACGGACGAACAGCGTGATGCGATCGAAATCATCGCGGCCTGGGGCGATGGCCGCACGGATGCCGAACGCTGGATCGCCCGGGCGGTCCAGTTGCACGACAAACTGACTCGGGCCGAGGATTGGGTGAAGGCGGCGTATCGCATCAAGAGTGGGGCGGAGGCGTAGCGAGACGATGCCACTAGAACGCGTGATCAGCGGCGACGCCGGCGACGAGCGCGAGGAGCGCGCCAACTGGGCCCTGCGTCCGCGGCGGCTGGATGAGTGCATCGGACAACGTCAGGTCATCGAACAACTCCGCATCGCCTTGGCCGCGGCCGAACAACGACACGAGCCGCTGGAGCACGTCCTGCTGGACGGCCCGCCGGGCCTGGGGAAGACGACGCTGGCGCACGTGATCGCCGAGGAAATGGGCGTCGCCGATCGCATCCGGGTGACCAGCGGCCCGGCTATCGTCAAGCAGGGGGAGTTGATGAGCACGCTCACCAACCTCGAGGCCGGGGACATTCTCTTCATCGATGAGATTCATCGCCTCAACAGGGTCGTCGAGGAGTTTCTGTATCCCGCCATGGAGGATTTCCGCGTCGATTTCACCATCGAGAGCGGCCTCGGCGGTCGCACCGTCAACTTTCAGCTCGCCAGATTCACGCTGATCGGCGCGACCACCCGCACCGGAATGCTTACGGCGGCCATGCGCGAACGCTTCGGTCTGCGCTATCATTTGGATTTTTACGAGCCGGGCGATCTTGCGGAAATCATCCGCGGTTCCGCGGGCAAGCTCGAGATCGAGGCAGAACCCGACGCCCTGCGAATGATCGCCGAACGCTCCCGCGGCACGCCCCGGGTCGCCAACCGCCTGCTTCGCCGCGTTCGCGACTATGCCCAGGTGCGAAGCGACGGCCGTCTGACGATCGGCACCGTCGAAAGCGCCCTGGCAATCGAAGAGATCGACGGACTCGGACTCGACAAGCTCGACCGGGCCTTTTTGCGGGCGCTGATCGAAACCTATACCGGCGGTCCGGCCGGCATCGAGGCCCTTGCGGCCACCATGAGCCAGGAACGTGACACTCTCGAGGATGTGGTGGAACCGTTTCTGTTGCAGATCGGATTCGTGACCCGCACGCCGCGCGGCCGATGCGCGACGCCGAAGGCGTTCGAACACCTGGGCATGACACCGCCGGCCGCGGTTCCTCCTCCCGCGGAGTCCGACAAGGGTCCGGGACTTTTCTAACGGAACAAGGACCTGTTCTTCGGCGCGGTCCCCTGCCGCGCTGCTCCGGGGGTCATTCCGCATTTCAGCCGACGAATTGTCTTGCACGGTCCGCGATGTCCGACGCCCCCAATCCCATGTATGACATGATCGCATCGGGCGTTTTGGCGCTCTTTGGAATACGCCGGCAGGTCATGGATTCGACGCGAACGCCGCCCGATTCCGCGGCCGCCTCGGCGACCGCCCCGCCCAGGCCGCCGCCGTAGTTGTCTTCGACGCAGAGCACCCGACCGCCCGATTGCGACGCCTTGTCCAGAATCGGGGCCGCGTTCAATGGGAACGAATACGCGTCGATCAACGCGCACTGGATGCCGTCCGCCGCGAGAGCCGAGATCGCCTCCTTGCAGACGTGAATCATGTAGCCCGCCGAAACGATCGTGACGTCGCCGCCTTCATTCAGCACGTGCGAACCGCCGATTTCAAAGGCCGTCTCCGGCGAATAGATCAGCGGTACGTCGGGACGGTGCGTCCGCATGTAGCACATGCCGTGATAGTTCGCCATCAGCACGGTGCAGTGAAACGCGGCGACCGCGTCACAAGGATGGAACGTGACGCATGCCGGATGGCCGACGCCACTGTCGACGCCGGTTGCGGTCCGGAAGTAGGACACGTCGTGCAGGCTCATCTGGCTGGGCCCGTCGGCCGCGAGCGAGATGCCGGCGTGGGAGCCCACGATCTTGACGTTCGCACGGGTGATCTGCGCCATTTCGATCTGGTCGTAGGCCCGGGCCACGAATTTCGCGAAGGTGCTTGCGAACGGTATGAAGCCGGAGGCGGCCAATCCCACCGCCGCGGAGATCATGTTTTGTTCCGCGATCTTGCACTCGAAGAATCGTTCCGGCATCCGCTTGGCAAGTATGTCTGAGAATGTCGAATTGCTGACATCTCCGTCCAGGGCCAGGACCCGCTTGTCGGCCTTGGCCAGGGCGAGCAAGGCGGCGCCATAGGCCCGACGCGTCGAAAGTTTCCCTTTTGCGAGGGCGCCCTCCATCCCCGCATCCGTAATCGCGGTCGCAAAATCCGACGTCGCGATCGGTGTTGGGCTCAGCGGCTCTGCGGCAACGGGCGGAGAAGGTTTCAGATCGCGCTCAACGCCCCCCACGCCAAGCCGATCCACCATTTCATCCAGTTCGGCGATCGCAGAATCGAGCTTGTCCGGCGCTACGGGCTTGCCATGGTTCGAGCGGTTTTGCATGGACGGGCAGCCCCACCCCTTGCGGGTCCGGGCGATCAAGGCGAGCGGTCGATCGCGGGCGGCCGGATCACCGAGGGCCGCAATAATCGCATCCGCGTCGTGTCCGTCGATTACGACCGATCGGCACCCGAATGATTGGGTCTTTGCCGCAAGGGATTCGGCCGACTGTTGACCCGACACGTAGTCGGCCTGGCCCTGTCCGTTACAGTTGAAGATGGATACCACATTCGTCAATTTGTGGTCCGCGATGAAATCGAGGGCCTCCCAAATCTGGCCCTCGCGGGACTCTCCGTCGCCGATCAGCACGTAGATCCGGCGGTCGATTCCGCGTTGCCGGGCCCCGAGGGCCAACCCGGCCCCGACGCTCAGACCCTGTCCCAGCGAACCGGTGGCGGCGTCGAAGAACGGGAATCCTTCGCTCGGGTTGGGATGTCCGTCGAGCACGCTGTCCACCTCGCGGAGCGAAGAGAGGTCATCCAAGGCGAGCGGCCGGCACTGCGATCGGTTTGGTCCCACGACCCCGCCCAGATCGGCATAGGCGGCGTAGACGGCGGGAAC
>JAPULF010000558.1 GCA_027295245.1 Planctomycetota bacterium | reverse complement strand
ACCGAATCGTCCCAAAACGGAGTGTCTTCCGACTTCGACGGCACTGCCAACAAGGCCCCACCGGAATACAGGTTTTCCAAGTATTCTGCTATGTTTCGCGGAGCCTCGGCCCCCGACGGCGGTTCGTCGGGAATCCGCGGCAAGAACTGATCGCGGCCAGCTCGGTCGTCGGAGGTCCATCGTCGTTCGACCACGCCCAGCTCGAAGGGGAAAGTAGAGATCGCCGGCTTACGGACACCCTTGTCCACCCTAGCAGCGAATCCGCCCCACTCAGGCCCGGCGCTCGGCAGCCGTCGACCGGCCAATGTCGTTGCCCCCGTAGTCGGATAACTCAGGCGATAGTCGAACCGTCCGGTTGGCGACGGTGCGCTGATGGACGAAGAATGCGTAACCGAATAGTCGAACAGGCCGGACCCTGCGGCACGGCTCGGGCGAAGATGAGATGGAATTGTCACCGGCGACGACCGAGGCACCTTCGGCCGGACCGGCCCGACACGCGGTTCGATTCGCCGCGGCTGGCTCGACCCGGCCTGCCGGCCCGAATCGATGCGACGATCGATCTGGGCAGTCGCATCGCTCGCAAGGAATGCAAAGCCCACGCATACCACTGTCAATAGCCCTAGCCGCTCTATCATGCCGGACACCTCTTGTTACTCGTTCGGCACCTATAGACATGATACAACATTCAGGGCCGATTTTCAGGCGTAACCCCCGGTTCTCAACGGGCATCGCTTCCACGGCCTCCGGAGACGCATTCTGCGACCTCCAGGGTCCTTTCAAGCCGCGACAAAAGGAACAAGCGCCTCACGGTTGACAGGTCTTTTCGTGCGGGCCGTCCTTCTCGGATCCGGTCTCCTCCGATGGCAGAGACCTATTTCTTCACGGCGATCGCGCTGGCCGCGGCGTTCGTTTTCGTGTGCGTGATCGAAATCAGGATCTGCTCTATCCCCAGTCGGTCGGCCAACTCGCGACACGCACCCGACAAGACGACCGACGGCCGACCCAACCCGTCGTTGGTGATTTCCATGTCCGTCCAGGCGATCGAACCTCGCCATCCGGTCCCCAGGGCCTTGAGAATCGCCTCCTTGGCGGCAAATCGACCGGCGACGTTGGGAACGGGATCCTTGCGCCGGGTGCAATACTCGCGTTCTCTGGACGTCAGAATTCTGGCAAGAAAGCGATCGGGATGCTGTTTCAGGATGTGCTCGATCCGAGAACACTCAACGAGATCGATGCCCTGCGAGACGATCTGCATGGTCGCAAGTTAGCCAACCTAACGGCGAGAGGCAACCAGGCACTTCCAACGCAAACGGGCCCGCGTCAACCGACGCGAGCCCGCGATGATGTTTTCTCGAACTTTGGCCGGCTATCGACTTCGCCGACGCCGGACACGCACCATCGTCAATACCAGGCCGCCCGCCAGCAGTCCGCCGGCGATACCCGCCCCGCAAAGCGGTATCGGCAACCCCACCGCAGGCCCGCCGGTTCCGTTCGCAGATCGATAGACGGCCCGCACGGTGATATTTCTGTTGGGGAAGGAAATCGTGATCGGATTGGACGTTCCGGAGGCGTCAATTTCCCAGTGATCAAATATGAACCCGCCATTGGGTGTTGCGGTGAAGGCGATCGGTTGTGAAAACCGGTACAAGGCCTCGATGGGCGCACGGGTAATCAATCCGCCGTTGGCGGGATCGTTTTGGAACGTTGCGGTGAATCCGGGCTCGGCCAAGACGTTGTCGGTGCGGATCGTGCCGGCCAAATCCGTCACCCGAAGGAAGTACAGGATCAGACCCGGCGGGGTGACGACCGGCTGGATGGACGTTGAAACGGGAAGGGCCGCGCAGCTATCCGGATCGCAATCAAACCATTCGATTACGTAGGGCGGGCTGCCCCCAGTGACAAAGCCCTCCAAGACAATGCTGCCGCCCGCGGGGAACGATTGCGTTTGTCCGGCATCCACCGTCAAGGGGTTGCCCGGAATGAGTTCGACCGAGGTCGAGGCCGTGTTTCCGGTACTGTCTCTCACCTCGACGTTGTAGGTCGTACCTCGGAGCGGTTGAGCCTGCGGGCTCGCGATATTCGGATCGTCGAGGAAATCCTGAGGCGTCCACTTGAAGAAGTAGGGTGCCAAGCCTTTCGTGGCGACGGCGCTGAGTTGCACCGACTGCCCAGGGCCGAACTCGGCCGAATCCTGAAGCAGGCCGAACTCATCAAACACCCCGGCCACGACTTCCACCATTGGGGTGATCCGGAAAAAGGCGGCACTCACATCGAAGATGGCCGGGTTATTGACCGCCGCGACGCGAACGACGTAGGTATCCCCCGGAGGAATGATCACGCCGCTCGTCAACTCGCCGACCGTCCAATCGAAGTCCCCCTGATTCGCGGGCAGGCTGCTCGCTATCTCACCGACCAGAATGTTGTTGCGGAATAGCAGCAATTTGATCGGGGCAGTGGCGTTGCCGGTGAACGACCAGGAAATCCGCTCGGTGGTGTCGGTCACGAAGTTTACGAATTGGTTCGGCCGACTGAGAAACAGGCCGGACGGCGCCGGCAGGGGCGGAGGCTCGTCGGGGTCGCCGCCGACGACCGTCAATGTTGCGCTGCCGAACCACGTCGTCCAGTTTGACGGGGCTCCGGGATCCGCGGTTTCGTGAAACATCCAAAACGTGGCCTCGTCCGTCGGATCGAGGGCATTGCCCGCATAGTCGCCCCAACGCTGGAATCCGCCGAAAAATCCGTCGTATTCATTTTCTCCGGGAACCACGAGGGTCGGGGGCTCCGTCACGCCCGGATCGTCGGAGCTATTTCTCAATCGATGGGCGTAACAGACCGACGGGAAGTTGTTGGGTCCAGAGCACGAATAAGACACGAGCATGTCACCCGCTTGATTTACCATGATCGCCGGGATGAAATTGTCAATCTGGGTGCCGACACCACCGGG
>JAPULF010000557.1 GCA_027295245.1 Planctomycetota bacterium | reverse complement strand
ACCGACCGGGCTCCAGTGGACCGATGACGCCGACCCCGGCAGTTCGAGAGACACGGGCTCGGCCGAGGAATCTGCCGTATCGACGATCCAAACCAGGACCGGCGTCCAGTCTTCCTCATAGACCTCCTGCTTGAACCCCTTGTCCTTCTGTTTCTTCAGCTTCTTGTCGGGTTTCGCCTTCGCGAGAAACGCGACGCGATTTCCGTTCGGGCTCCAGGAATAATCCGTGATGTCCGTGTCATGCCTGACGACCGATCGGGCCTCACCCCCGTCGATCGGGATTACGTATAGATACTTGTGTTTATCCTCCCCGCGCTTGGCGAGGAATGAGATTCGATCGCCGTTCGGCGACCAGTCCACGGATCCGACGCTCACCTTTCCGGTGACGAATGGGCGTGAATCCCCTTTCAAATCAACGACGTGCAATTCACTCCAGGCGCTTCCGTCCTTGACCTTCTCGTCCCTGTCCGACTTCTTCCAAGGCTCGCGCGGCACGCTCTTGACGTAGGCGATGAGACGGCCGTTCGGCGAGACTTCGACCGAGCCGACTTGTTGCAGTCGCGCGACGTCCAGGAGCGTCATGCCGGAATCGTCGCCCCCGGTTCGAGGGCAGGTGAAGAGTATGAGGATCCAACCGATATGCAGCGCCGCACCGATGCGGGCGTTGGTTCGAGGATGCATCTGTCCGTTCGGCATTTTTGGATTCAACCCTCCGGGAAAGTCAGACCGCGGAAACAGGACGAGAATCGCCGGCCATGCGGAAACGGGATGGGTGCGATCGCGGCGCCCCGGCTCGCTTCTTGCCGGCCCATGTTATCGGCGAACGGCGGGCAAGATCAAGCGACCGATTGGAGTCCGATTCGCATTACCGGAACGTCCCCACGCCAATCGTTTGGCCCAGGCGATTTCCAATTGAATACTAGGTAAGTGCGTTTGATTGCGACGCGGCGGTCCATGTTGGGCGGCCGGTCATTGGGGGGGGCCGTGAGCGATCCTGAATCCATACCGTTGTGTGATCAACCCTCGTCCAGCAGGGTGATTCTGCCCGAGACACCTCGCCTCGGCGGTGTTCGCGGACATCGTTTCGCGCGACGTAGCGAATGCGTAAACGTCTCCGTCTGCTTTGCGCCGCGGTTCTTGTCGGGACGCGCCGATCTCGCCGAGTGTCCGGCCTCGAACATCTCGGAATCCGGCATGGCCATTGAATACGACGCAGCCTTGAACAAGGGGCTCGAAGGCACCGTCACTTACCGAACGCTCGATCATTCGGTCGTTCGCATCCGATGCCGCGTGCGAATCTGTAAGTCCGTCGGCGACGGCCGGTTCCTTGTCGGACTCGAATTCGCCCGCCGTTTGCGGCGCAACGAACTGAGTCCCGCCAGGCGACGGCCGGGCCGCGATATCGCCCCCGGACTTCGTCCCCGAAAACTTCGCCCGTCGCCCCAGGTGTCCGCCGAAGCCTGAACCGGACGCCGCACGCCGCTGATTCCGCAACGCCTCGATCTCTGCGGCCCGCGTTTCACGTCCGATTTGACGCCCGCGACACTCGCACCGTAACGTACCCGCGGCTTCCGAACCGAAGGAGCGCACGTTGGTACAATCGCTACGCGCCGCCATTCTTCTGACCCGCCCGCCGCAATGGATCAAGAACGTCTTTGTCTTCGCGGGTCTTGTCTTCGGGTCGAAGCTGCGCGACCCGCACGCCGTGCTGTATTCCCTGTTCGCGTTTGCAATCTTCTGCATGTTGTCCAGCGCCATATATGCCTTGAACGACGGGCTCGACTATCGCGAGGACGCTCAACACCCCGCAAAGAAAAATCGCCCGGTCGCATCGGGCGCGATAGCCCCGTCCTCGGCGATCGCGTTCGGCGCGGTTCTGGCGATCCTCGCACTGCTCGCCGCATACCAGCTTCCCAAGGCGTTCTTCTGGACCGCCCTCGCATATCTCGCGGTCAACGTCGTCTATTCGTTTTGGGGAAAGCAGCGTGTATTGCTGGACGTGATCCTCATTTCGATCGGGTTCGTCTTGCGGGCGCTGGCCGGCGCGGAAGCGATTGAAGTCGAGGTTTCGGCGTGGCTGGTCATTTGTACTTTCACGCTGTGCCTTTTTCTGGGATTTGGAAAGCGGCGATGCGAGCTGGCAGTCATCGGCGACCTGGACAAGGCCGCGTCGCATCGCAGCACGTTGCTGCACTACACGCCCAACCTCTTGAATCAGCTTCTGGCGACAACCGGCGGCATTGCGATTATCACCTTCCTGCTCTACACGATGGATCCGAACGCTCCCGCCCGATCGATGGTGTTCACCACGCCATTCGTGGTGTACGCGATTTTTCGATACGCGATGGTGATTGAGCGGGGCGTGCTGAGCGGGCCCACCGACGTCTTGATCAAGGATCGTCCCTTCCTCGCCACCGCGATCATTTGGGCCCTGTTGACCTTGGGTCTGCTCTACGGCGGCGATCGCGTCGAAGAATACCTGCCGAAAATCCGATATCCCGGTCAACCCGTGGCCGATGTCGAGGTCCCGGATCAAGCCGCCCGACCGTAAGCCCCGGTTCGATCGTAAGCTACGGCCTCACAACGGGTTGACGCGGCCCCGCGATCGAGAGGCCGGGTGCGCGAACACCAGCCCCGCATTCTACGTTGAGAGTTTTGACAGGAACGCAGTCAAGGACCGGTCTTTACGCTTAGAGAATGGACGTGTTGATGGCCTTCAGCGCGGACGACGCCGATCATAAACTGGTCGCGGCTGCCCAACAGGGTGAACGGAGCGCACTCGATTTGCTGGTGCGTCGTCATGATTGTTGGGTCCGGCGGGTTGTGTACGCCAACGTCGGCAATGCCACCTTCGTCGACGATATCGTTCAGACCGTCTGGTCTACCGTGTGGAAGCAGATCGGCACCCTGGCGGACCGGGAGCGATGGCGGGGATGGTTGTATAGGCTGGCGAAAAACGCCGCCATCGACGCCGGCCAAAAGGCACATCGGGAGCGACGGCGGCGGGTGCCGCTGCTCGACGATTCCGCGATAGCCGGGCGGCATTCTGGGCCGATCGAGCATATCGGAAAGTCCGAACGGCGCAAGCGGGTGCTGGATGCGATCGAGGGACTGCCGGCGATCTATCGCGAGCCCTTTGTGTTGCGGCACATGGAAGATTGGAACTATGCAAAGATCGGAGAGGTCCTGTCGCTCAAGCTCGACACCGTGGAAACGCGGCTCGTTCGTGCCCGGCGATTGCTACGGGACGCCCTCCGCGACGAGGCACCGTGAGCGCGAAGTTCGATCGTATGGATAGCACTGAAGACATGTCACCCGAGCCAATCAATGAGCGGATCGAGCGATTGATCTGCCGTCACCTGGACGGCGAGATTTCCGCCGAAGCGAAGGCCGAGCTGGACGCCGCGATGAAGTCCGATCCATCGGCACGCGCCCTGTTCGAAGAGTATGCCCGAAATGACAGGCTGGCCGCCGAGGCCCTGCACAGCGATTTCGAGTTCGCGATGGTAGCGGCGGAGTCCCGGCAGCGACGCGGCCTGCGGCTGGCGGCCGCGGCCGTTGCTTTGGCGGCGGCAGCCGTCATCCTGGTCTCGATCCTGCCGAGACTCGCGGGACCGGGGCCCGGCTCCAACATCGTGAAGGCCCCGAGCGACCTGCGGGGGCAACCGATGCAACAATTCGTCGAGTATCGCAATGACGACTTTCGGCCGCGCCGGCGCGAGTTGACGACTTGGCGCGACGTGATCGGTTTTCGCGACCAAGACGACGAAAACGTGATCTACATTCTGGAAAGAAACCGTCGCTCCGAACGGATTGTTCCCGTGTCGAGCGACTTTTGACCGAAAACGTGAACTGAATCCGGATCCCGCGGCCCCAATCGGGCCGTACGCAAGGAGAAACATGATGTTGATTCTTCATTCCCTGTTGATGTTCGGCGCGGGCTTTTGTCCGCCGGCGAAATGCGAAGTTGTGTGCGTGGGTCAACCCGGTGTGGTCGCCATTGCGACCTCCGGAGCCAACGACCCGCGACTGTTCATGGTCAAGAGCGGTGTTTCGGAGCCCGGACGGGCTGGTGCCGTACCCATGGTCATCGCAACTGCCTTCGCAACGGGACAGGACCACGACGAAGACGATGCCAACATTGCCGCCGGGGGTCCGTGGTTGGGCATACAGTTCGGTCCGGTTCCGAAGCCGTTGGCAGTCCACCTCAATCTGCCTGACGGTGTCGGCCAGATGATCCTCAATGTCGTCAAGGATTCCCCGGCCGATGAGCTCGGGTTCGAGCAATACGACGTGATAGTCTCGTTCGACGGCGAGGACGTGTCTTCCGACATGGAGGGATTTCTCGACGCGGTCCGCGCTTTCGAACCGGGCGAATCGCACCGGGTGTCGTACTATCAGGGCGGGAAACGGATCGATTCTGACATCCTGGTCGGCACGCGGCCGGCGGACTTCGGCGGCTACAAGTATGAGCACCAGCCGGAGGCGATCAGCCGTAGCCGGGTGTTCGGTCGCAGCGGCATGATCGAAAAGGACGACGAAGGCAACTGGGTTTTCGGGGGATTCGACTCGGAGCACATGCCGAAGTTGTGGTTGGATATTCCGGAGATGAACGACCTGGATCTGAACCTCGACTTCAAGTTCCCGGGGTTCGAACGGAACGTGTTCATTCATCGGGCCGGCGAGGGTCAATCGGTCTGCATCAAGCGCGACGCCGATGGAAAGATCACGGTGTCCAGGACCGAATCCGTGGATGACGGCAAGGAAACCAACACCAGAACTTATGAGAATGGCGAAGAAATGGAACGTGAGGACCCCGAGGCATACAAGCTCTACAAGAAGGGCGGCGGCGCCGTGATTTGGAATTGGGGCGGCAACGAAAAAATCCCGTTCTCGTTCAAGTTCGACGGAACGCAGTTCGGCCCCGGCAGCGAATTCCAGAAAGAGATACAGGAGCGGATTCGAGAATCACAGCGGTCCGTTGAAGAGCTTCAAAAAAGCTGGAACGTCCCCAACAATATGAAGCGCGGCGGATTTCAGATCTTCAAACGACGGCCGGAAACCAGTTTCGAGATTAACGACAATGGGAGCATTCGCGTTACCGTTCGAAAGGACGGCGAGGAATTGATCCAGAACTTCAAATCCGAACGGGCCATGAAGCGGTCGAATCCCGAGCTGCACGAAAAATACCGCCGACTACAGGACGGCGACACGGAATAGCGCCCGCGCGTCCCCGAACGCCGCCGACCGATCGCGCGGCCTGGAAAGGGCTTCTCGAATACGCCCTGAACGGGTCCAAAAAAATAACCCCGTGCGGTTCCGGCCGCGCGGGGTCATGGGGTCTGTTCGGCCGGCGGCGATCAAGCCGCCAGGAAGTCTTCCTGAAGGGCGAGCCGAAGCTTCGTCAGCGCCCGGTTTTGGATTTGGCGTACCCGTTCCTTGGTGACGCCGATCAGCAGTCCCACCTGTTCAAGGGTCTTCGGGCCTTCGCCTTCAAGGCCGGGGATCCGCTCGATGGCGAACCGGGCCTTGATGACCGTCGCCTCGACCTCGTTGAGTTCCGCACGATTGTCGCTGAGGATGCCGCGAAGCTCGACGACGCAGTCTTTCTCGTGTGCCACCCGCTGACGTTCGGTGAAGTCGCTTTTTTCCAGCGACGGGTCGAATTCCGTCGGGAACCGGCTGCGATATCGGCTGGTACGCATGGCCACTCGGCTAAAACTCTTCAGAATGGCCCGACAGGCATACGTGCTGAATTTGAATCCACGACTGCAATCGAACTTGTCAACGCTGCGGAGCAGGGCCATGTTGCCTTCGCTGATGAGTTCGGCGTAGTCGATGCTGTTCAGTCGCGTCCGCTTGGCCATGGCCAGCACCAGCGGCACGTTGGCCCGAACGATCTCGCACTTGGCCGTCTCGGCCTGCCTGAACCACCACAAGAGTTCCGACGCGATGCGGCCGGTCAGTGGTTTGCCCTCGCGGGACTGAATCAGTTCCGTCATTCGGTAGCGGGCGTAGTTGAGCCGAAGGAAAAGTTGCTGCTCCTGAGTCGCCGTGAGAGTCGTGCCGCGCTTGGGCACGGTGCA
>JAPULF010000556.1 GCA_027295245.1 Planctomycetota bacterium | reverse complement strand
CCGGACGGAACGCACCGCGATGTTCGCGATTCAGGGCCCGGCGACGCTGGAGCTGTTTCGCAACCACATGCCGATTGAAATCGGTGAACTCCACCGCTTCGGCTTTGTGACCGGGTCCTTCATGGGGACGGAATACACCGTGTGCCGTAGCGGCTACACCGGGGAGGATGGGCTTGAGATCATCCTGCCGGCGGCGATGGGTGTGCTGGCCTGGGACTATATCATCCGGGAGGGCGGCGAGGAGCGGGCGACGATTCGGCCGGCGGGTCTGGGGGCCCGAGACACGCTTCGGCTGGAGGCCGGGATGCCGCTGTATGGACATGAACTGAGCGAGCAGATCGACCCGATTTCGGCGGGCTGCAAGTGGTGTGTGGACCTGGAAAAGGAATTCATCGGGGCGGAAGCGTTGCGTAAGATCGACGCCGCCGGGCCAAGACGGAAGATCACGGGACTTGTATTGGAAGGCAAGCGGATTGCGCGTCCGGGCGCGGCGGTCTTTGCCGGCGATTCGGAGGTCGGTGAAGTCACCAGCGGTACGCTTAGTCCGACACTCGGCAAATCGATCGCGATGGCCTTGGTGGATAGCGGATCATTGTCCGCGGGGGATGCACTGGCGGTTGACTTGCGGGGATCGCGAATCGGTGCGACAGTCGTGACGTTGCCGTTCTACAGGCGAGTTGACAAGCAGGATTGAGACAGGAGATTCGGCGTGGGTGTTCCAACGGACCGGCGATATCTGGCTAGCCATGAATGGCACAAGCTCGAGGGTGAGATATGCACGATGGGAATCTCGCAATTCGCCGCGGATGAGTTGACGGACGTGACGTATGTATCCTTGCCGGAGCCCGGGAAGGAAGTGACTGCCGGGCAACCGCTGGGCGAGGTCGAGAGCGTCAAGGCGACCAGCGATCTGAACAGCGGCGTCTCCGGAGTCGTCACGGAGATTAACGAGAAACTGAATGAAGCCCCCGAGCTGGTGAACAACGATCCGTTCGGCGAAGGCTGGATGATTCGCGTCAAGATCACCGACCGGTCGCAACTGGACGGACTCTTGGACGCCTCGGCCTACGAGGCCCAACTGGGCGGCTAGGAAACCAACAGCTCAAACGACATTTTTAGCGGTAAGAAACCGGCGCCGCAGTGTCTTTTGAATTCGGTCTCGAGCGGAGAGTCGCAACGATGGTTATGCTGGAGGAGCAGTCGCAGGAGGCAAATCCTTCCATGGCGAAGACGCCGCAATCCAAGACCGCCGTGAGTCCGACCGACTCGTTCGTGCGCCGGCACATCGGGCCCTCTTCGCCCGACATTGATGCGATGCTGCGCACGATCGAGATCGAATCGCTGGACGATCTGGTGGCGGCAACCCTGCCGGCGGCGATTCGAATGAAGCGGGCGCTGGAGATCGGCCGTCCGCGGGAAGAACACGCGGTGCTGTCCGAGTTACGGGCCATGGCCTCCAAGAACAAGGTGTTCCGCTCGATGATCGGGCAGGGTTACCACGACTGCATTACGCCGGCGGTCATTCAGCGAAACGTCCTCGAAAACCCGGCGTGGTACACGCAATATACGCCGTATCAGGCGGAGATTTCGCAGGGCCGACTCGAGGCCCTGTTGAACTTTCAGACGATGGTGTCGGACCTGACCGGTCTGCCGTTTGCAAACGCATCGCTGCTCGACGAGGCCACCGCGGCGGCGGAGGCGATGGGAATGTGCCAGGCCCTGCGAGGCGGCACGGAGCGCAACGCCTTTTTCGTGGCCGCCGACTGTCATCCCCAAACGATCGCCGTGGTGCGGACGCGGGCCCGGCCGCTGGGGATTGAGTTGATCGTCGAATCACCGGAAGCAATCGACTTCGGCAAGCATCATTTTTTCGGCGTCTTGCTCCAGTACCCGACTACCGACGGACGGATCGACGATTACGCGGAGGTTATCGACCGAACGCATGCCGCCGGGGCCCTTGCGGTTGTGGCGACGGATTTGTTGGCGCTTGCGTTGATTCGCCCGCCGGGCGAGTTTGGGGCAGACATCGCGGTCGGTTCGTCGCAGCGCTTCGGCGTGTCGATGGGCTTCGGCGGGCCGCACGCCGCGTTCATCTCGACCCTCGACGAACACAAACGCCAACTTCCCGGCCGGATCGTCGGGGTATCCAAGGACGCCGCCGGGCGGCCCGCTTATCGACTTGCGATCCAAACCCGTGAGCAACACATCCGCCGCGAAAAGGCCACGAGCAACATCTGCACCGCCCAGGCCCTGCTGGCGATCATGGCTTCGATGTATGCGGTTTATCACGGGCCGGAAGGACTACGTCGCATCGCGGAGCGGATTCACAAACTGGCCGTCTTGCTTCGCGAACGGCTTGCGTCGCTGGGATACTACCTTCCGGATAATCAGTTCTTCGACACGATCAGCGTCCAACTCGACGAGCAGAGTTACGTGATGGGAATGGCGGAGGTATTCGTCGATGCAGCGCGTGCTCACGGTTTCAATATTCGCGAGCTTAGTCCGATCGACTTTTCAATCAGCGTGGATGAAACGACGACGGAACAAGACTTGGCGCGCCTAGTCGATGCGCTGCGGCCGCATGCTGTGCAATGCGGCGAAACTCTTCCCGTGGGTCCTAACACCGCGTCAGCGCCTCAGTTTCCCAGACGGACATCGCCGTTTCTCACGCACACGGTCTTCAACTCGTATCACTCTGAGACCGAAATGATGCGCTATCTGTACCGCCTGCAGCA
>JAPULF010000555.1 GCA_027295245.1 Planctomycetota bacterium | reverse complement strand
GCGGCGCGAATGCGCGCCATGCAAGGCGTTGCGGGAGTATCGCGGCCTTGATGTCGGCGAATCGGGCCGACCCGACGGTCCAGAGCCTCTCGACTTGCAATGCGAGTCCGGTCGCGTCGGTCTGCTCCCAGGCCCTGGCATACATGAAGCTGTCGAGATAACCGAGCCCCGCAGGATGGGCCGATTGGCGCGCGTTCCAGGCGATTAGAGGGCCGATTGCGAAGATCGCGAAAACCGCAGTGCGTCCGAGGCGTGCGCGAAGCGGTAGACGCCGGTGTCGCAGCAGTGCCACCGCAATGAGGGGCACGAGGAAGATGCCCATCGTTCGGAGCATGTAGCACGCGGCGGTCAGCAGCCCGCCGAGGATCACGTGTAACCATCGCTCGGGCGACTCGCGCCACCACCGATCAAGCAGGATCAGGACACCGAGAGACACGGCAATGAAAACGGGCTCGGTGAGGACCGTGGTGGTTTGCACAAAAAATACCGAATTCGTGGCCAGCAGTCCGGCCGCGATCCATGCGCCGACATCTCCGAGCTCGCGGCGAAACAAGACGAACGTTAAGACACAGGCGGCCGCCCAGGACATGCCGTTCAACACGCGCACACCGAGAAACGGCAGGTCGCCGAACGCCATCAGGGGGGCGAGCAGGGTCGGAAACCCGGGCGGTGCGACCAGGCGTCGCGCGGGAAACTGGCCGGACTCAACCAGCTCGCGGGCGAGCGAGAAGTACAGAAAGCCGTCGCCCGACATCGAACACCAATTGCCGAGGCATCCGATCGTCAGCGCCAGCGGAATCACCGCCAGCACGAGGCCGGCCAGGAACAGCGTGGTTAGGTACGTCCTCCGGGCGGCCGGCGGCCAGCGTCGCTTGGTGTGAAGCAGTTCGGCGTGAACATTCGTAAGAGTTGCCATCGATCCCTTGGCTGAGGCGTTGTGGCGTCGTACGAACCGGTTTTCCAAACGGCCGCGCAATTCCTGCGCGGGCGAAAAACCATCAGTCTTGGCACGCCGATATGGAATTCATCGACCCGTGCGCCGATAAGCTGTAGTGCCCACGATTTCGCAGATGCCCCGAACACGGCCCGACATTGCTCGACATTCCCGCGCGCCCGGCCTGTCGATTATCATTCCGGTGTTCAATGAACGGGAGACGATTCGCCGGGTTCTCTCGAAGGTGCGGAGTGTGAACTTTCCGGTCGAGACCGAGTTGATCGTGGTCGACGACGGCTCGACGGACGGCAGCGACGAAGTGCTTCGGAATCTGCCGAAGTGGGACAACGTCCGCGTGTTTTTCAAGGAAGACAACGAAGGCAAGGGTAGTGCGATTCAAACCGCCCTGCTGCACGTCCGCGGCAACGTGCTCGTCATTCAGGACGCCGACGAGGAATTGGATCCGAACGAATTGCCCGCGCTCTTCGAACCCGTCCATCGCGGCGAAACCGAGGTGTGCTACGGGTCACGCTTTTCGGGTGACGTACGCAGATTCCGATTTCGACCCACATATTGGGCGAACCGCGTTCTGACCGGCATTTGCAATCTGCTCAACGGTCAGCGATTAACGGACATGAACACGTGCTACAAAATGATGCGGAGCGACCTCGCCCGTCGACTCAATCTGGTCAGTCGCGGGTTCGAGATAGAGCCCGAGATCACCACTAAACTGGCTCACATGGGTGTCAAAATCACCGAACGGCCGATCCGCTACGATCCGCGGAGCACGGCGGAAGGCAAGAAGGTCCGGGCCTGGGACTTTTTCCGCTATCTGGTCGCCATGATTCGTTTCAGGTTCCGCCGCGGAGCGAACAAGGGCATCGACCATCCTGGGGCGGGTCTTGGAAAACGGCTCGCAGTTCCTCCGCCGGCGAAGTATTCCGCGTAGGCGATCATCGAATTGCAATCGTCGAGAGGGGCTAGAACGCCGTCAGGCAGTGCCGGTCAGGGCCAGGCTCCGTCGCAACATCTGTATCGTACGCCGGATGTCCGGCATGCGGGGATGTATGCGAAGGACCTCGCGGTACAGTCGCAAGGCGTCGCCCATCCGGTCCATGGCAGCGTAACAATGGGCCTGATTGACCAGGGCCCCGAAGTGAAGAGGATTCAGTTCGAAAGCGCGGCGTGCGTCTCGTAGCGACTGCTCGTAGTCCGCTGCGAGATAGAAGGCTTGAGAACGCTGATGGTAGGCCTCGGAAAAGCCCGGTTGGCTGCGGATCAGATCGTTGAGGATGGGAATGACGTTTTCCGTGTCGCCATCGTCGATGAATTGGGCGATTCTGCTGAGGGCGGCTCGTCCCTGCGGCCCGCCGGCCCGAAACCAGATGGTCCAAAGGGCGTGTTCCGCCGATTGGACGACCGTGTCGGCTTCGTGGTGGAGCAATTCGGCGAGGACCTTGGCGTCTCTTGTGCCGCCCACCAGACCGAGGCAGATTGCAGCCACTTGGACAATACCGTCCTGGTCGGCCGTGAGAAGCAGCCGCAGGCATTCGGGAGACCACGCGTCCTG
>JAPULF010000554.1 GCA_027295245.1 Planctomycetota bacterium | reverse complement strand
TCGGTACCGACGGCTTCGGCCGCAGCGATGCCCGCAAGGAACTCCGCCGGTTTTTCGAAGTGGACGCGGAACACATTGTGGTTGCCGCACTCAAGGTCCTGGCTGATCGCGGGGAGGCCGAATCAGCTCTGGTTGCTGACGCCATTGCCAAATTCCAAATCGACCCGGAAGCGCCGGATCCGGCGCGGGCCTGATGTGCGCGGACCGGCTCCCCCCGCCGCCCGGTTTTCGGCCCTGCCGAGTCCCACTGCACAAGTCGAGATAGCATGGAGCGCGCTGCTGTATCATCCGACCGCGGTCGGCAAACGGCGGCGATGGGCTGTTGCTCCACCAATTGATTAACGTGCGGGGGAAAACCCTAGTAGGTTTTAGGGAATTATCAATGATTTTTGCGAGTATGTTAAATGTGCTGAGGCGCGCCAATTTAGGGGTGCGGCAATGGATTCGCTGACCGCTCTTGTGCAGGGATGCAATTTGGATATTCGGGTGGAAGTTCACTCGTTTGCCGACTCAATGGGTCTATGGGTCCAATGCCAGGCTACAGCGGAGGAGTTCCTCCATCGCGTGATGCCCACAATGCCCGGCTGCCTTGTGCTTGAGGCGCGACCGCGGGATGTCGACGGGATTGAATTCTGTCGAGCCTCGGGGGGCCTGCCAGCATCTTCGTCCCGCTGTTTTCATCACCGCAAACGGGAAAATGCCGATCGCGTTGAAGGCGATGCGTTTTTCAAATCCCGGTAACTCGAGGTCAGTATGGATTCAAACGGACATTGACGGAGAGCAATCAATGTGTAGGAAAATCAAAGAACCCGGGACGCAAGGTTATCAGTCTACGCCTGTCAGCGAAACGGTCGCCGCCCTCAAGGACAAGTATCTCCGCGAAGTCCGCGATGAAGCGCGCCGCGAGACACGACATTCTCTCTGGACCAACGTCAAGCTTTGGCTGGACGATTCGGGGGAATCCGAGTGTGTTTCTACGGACGTCTCGGAGAGCGGGCTCGGCCTGTTTTGCAAGCGCTATATCCCGCCCGGAACGGTCGTCCGAATCGGCTTCCCCTCGTTGGAAGGACGTCTGATGGTCGCCGGCGTCGTGCGACACTCGCTTTATCTCGACGGCAACTATCACCACATCGGCATTGAATTCGCGGAATCGTGAATAGGGACGGGCATAACTCCCGTACGCCCGACTACCGACTCGACCCACCGTGGAGTGCCGACTCTCCGCTGCTGGCGTGCGCGGCGTTCTAAACAGATGTGTGTCAGTCCTGCAAGGCGGCGGCGACGGCATTGCCGACGCCGGACGATACGGATTGTGTGGCGAGAATCACCTTGTTTACGGCAGAGGTTCGTGCGTTGCGCGGCGCCGGTGCCGGGACGTGTCGCAGTGCGCATGTCTCGTCGAATAGTCGGTTTGCACGCTCCGTGTCGACGTCCATGGCTCGAAGACTGAATCCGGGCCGGACCACCACGTACAAAACGATTTCGTCATTCCGCAAAATGCGAACCGGTGCCGAATACCCGTGTTCATCACGAAAAAGGGACAAGAACTCGGGCGGTATGATCGCGACGTCGATCATTTCGTGGATTTCATTGATGATGCGCTGCTGCAGGGCGTGCGGCGTGTCTTCGGACGCCGCAACGTGTCGGCCGGTGTAATACGTCGCGCATGGGTATTCCATGCCCATGGTGTCATGTGCGGCGAACACGACAGCATCGTCCGGGACGTGCGTCCGAACGTACCAGCCGGCCGCCTTATGGCCCGGATCGGGACGGACCCGCCCATATTCGACCGTACCCGTCCAGGACGGCCAACGATACTCCGTAAAAATGTTGCAATACGAACCGATCGACAAGGCCGCGGTTGCGGTCGCGCCTGCCGAGACCGTGGCTATCCGTACCGATCGCCGCAGGAGCGGTCCCGAGTTCTTCGCTCGTTCCCAGATGATCTGAAGCAACATGCAACCCGCGAGCGACGCGGCAAAGGTTCCCTGAATCAGGTAGGTGTCGGCCCGTCCTATGTTTGCAGTGTTCAAGAAAAGCGCCAAGGGCGCCACATAGACTACCGCCCACAGAGCCGGCAGGCCGCGAACGTCGCCGCGGGCCGCGAGAATCGTGCCGATCAACACGGCAGCCGCACAGAATGCCGCCCAGGGCGGCCCCAAATGCTCGAACCAGATCAGCGCGAAATCGTGCCACGACGAGGCACTGGTGTCCAGCGTTCCCGAACCCGCGTGCCGGACCATCCGCCCAATGATCCCGCCGTTGAATCTCCAATACGCAACCGCGGTGATCAAGACTGCTCCGCCGGCCGGTACGAGTACGGGCCTCCGCATGATGCATCGGAGTCCCTCGCGCCGGCCGCGGCGCATCACGACTGCGGCGACGAAGACGATCGGAACCGCAAAAACCAGGATATGTGACAACAGATACGACGCCAGGGCCGTGCCCGCTAGCCACGCCCCGAGACGGGTTGGATGATCCAGGTATCGTAACCACGCCCAAAGCGCGAGCGTCCCCAGCACGACGCCCAACGACTCGTAGCCCCAAGGGTAGCGGGCATCATTCGTCAGCGAAGGGAGACCGGCCGCGACGCCCGCGGCCATGATCGCGGTCCATGGCATTGCCCCGAAGCGCCGCATCAGAATGTAGGTCAACGGAATGTGCATCGCGCCCGCGACGATCAGGGGCATCCGCCACAGGGTTTCGTTCACTACAAAGCCGACGAGGATCGCCGCGCGGACAAAAAATGAGACCAAAGCCGGTAGCAACGGACCATAGCTATGGCTGATGATCCATTCGAAGCCGCTGAATTGGCTGACCATGTATGGTAGTGTCGCGAAGTCGCCCGAATGAAAGGGCACGTCCGTTCGATACGCGCGGAGGGCCAGACCGGCGCTCGTCAACGCCAGCAGAGCCGGAAACGTCCATCGGCTTCTATCCTGGGTCACGGAGGCAAGTCCTCGCGTCGGATGTGCCTTTGATTGGAAAGGCTTCCGATCTGAGTGGGGCGACCGGCCCCGCGACCGGCGTTGATTGTCTCGGGTTGCCTGCAATTCGATCCTTACGCCGACAATCGTTTTGCCCATAGTCGTATCGTCCACCGAGGTCTCGAACGTCGACGGCACGCGCATGAATTGCGCCCGGTGTTTCAGGGCCTGGCTGGCCTCGAAACGCCGTGAATGCGATTCGGCTCCATCTTTCGCCGATATCAACAGCCGGAATCTCGCCATGTCG
>JAPULF010000553.1 GCA_027295245.1 Planctomycetota bacterium | reverse complement strand
ATGGGTGAGAATTCGAGGAGCGCGAGGGTCGCGCCGCCGTCGCCCAGCCGATAGAAACCCGCGGGCACAAAAGGGCCGGCGGGTGAGGGGCCGAACGACGCGCCGGGTGTGAATGGGGTCACACCCGCCCGGTTGGGTTCGTCTCCGGCGTCGTCGTCGACGACGAACACCGAATCGATCACGTTGTCGCCTGTGTCGGCCAGAATGATGGGCTAGGAGGAGTTCTCGATCGAATTGGACGGAAGCAACTCGTCCGCCGTAACATTGAACGCGGCTTCGGCCAAGGCATTGGCGAAGAGGAAATAATCACCCACATTGAGCGTGGTCGAGGCGGGAACGAAATAGGGCGACGCCGCGTCTGCACCGCCAAAGTTTTCAGCGTCGCTGTCCCACAATTCTATCTCCCAGCCGCTGATGTCCACGGGGGCGGGACCGGTGTTGAACAGTTCGATGTACTCGGTGTCAAAACTGGTGGTGCTGCCCAAGACCTCGTTGATGACGATGGCCGCCTCGGCCGTGCCGGCGAACAACGCAACGACTGTCGCGCTGAAAAGAGCTGCCGTACAATGGATTCGTGTTGACTTCTTCCGCATTACCTGTCTCCTGTCGATTTGTCGGCTCCGGCCCCTGACCGAAGCTGCTTCTGTATTATTCGCTTGACTCGCATCAGTTCGCGGCTGCACGAATGGGAAGGGTCGACGCGCATGACGCCTCCCATGATGGAAAATGCGCCGTGGCGAAGAAGGCATTCAGCATCTCCCGCGCCGTCAATTCGACACCGGAACATGCGGTCAGCCTTCGACCCGATCGATTGTGCAGAACTGCGCTGACTGCCGCATGAAGCAGGGTCCGCGATGGGCGCGGAGCCTGACATCGCCGTGCGACGGTCGGGCGCGGGTCGGTGATTCCCTCCAGCGAGAATAGACCCCTGTTTACGTCCCAACTCCGTACTACTGACAACACTTCATTATAACCGCTCCAGGTGCTCCAGCCAAGGTGGTTTCGTCCTAAAATCTCACCACGCAGCGGCGATCAGCGACGTTTCGCGACGACCATTCGAGACCCCGAATCTCCACGCAAGTTGTTTCGGACAACGCACTTCGTGGGCTGGGGTCATCCGGCGAATGGGTTGCCGGTCCACCCTCGGCGTACCAATCCAGGCATCAGGGTCGGCGGGGACGCGGTTCACGGGACGCGGCAATCTCGACCGAACGGTGTATTGGGCCGCTCCGGCGGCACGACACCCCACGTTTCCGTGATGTCGCGTATTGCTGGTACAATGGGTCCAAAACTGCCCTTTGCGACGAGGGAGCGAGAATGTCCCGCAAGATCCGATCGACAAATCGGAAGGGGATGAGGCGTAATCGATCCGGGCGGTCTGCCAACGAGACTTCGACTGCGGACACCACGACCGAGGCTGGGCGTACGCGAAGCCTGATGATTGCGATCGGACTGGGCGTCGCGGCCGCCGTCGCAATTCTGCTGGCCGGCCCGCGCTTGTGGGGGGGGGATCCGGCGGTCGTGCTTCCGCCGGACGGCCGACAAATCGACGCTCACGTTCTGGACCTGATCCACGAACACGTGCGTTATGTTCGTGCGTCGCCGAATTCTGCAGAGGCCCGCGGACATCTCGGCGCCGTGTACGCCGCCAATGGTCTGTATTCACAAGCCGAGCGATGTTTCGCCCACGCCGCGCGGCTGGCGCCCGACTCGGGTGTTTGGCCGTTTCATCGGGCGTTGGCGTTGGAGCAGACCGGCAGGATCGAAGAGGCGACACTCCTGCTGCAGCGGATTGCGAGTACAAACCCGGCCTATCCGGCCGTGCAGCAACGGCTCGGTGAGTGCCTTCTTGAATCGGGAGACCTGGACGGGGCCGGGCGCGCCTTTCAAAGATTGATCGCGTCGGCGCCCGAAGAGCCGCAAGGCTACAGCGGATTGGGCGACGTGCGGCTGCGCCAGCGCGATTTCGCCGAGGCCGAACGGATTCTGAAGAAGGCGATCGCCGTCGCTCCGGACGACAGGAGCACAAGGTATCTGCTCGGCCTGACGCTTCGAGGATTGGGAAAGACCGACGCGGCCAGGCGGGAGTTGGCGCTCGGCGTCGGAGCGAAAAGCCGACTGCTTCGAGACGAGCTGTCCGACGCGTTGGAGCGGTACACGGTCAATCTCGCGGGTCGGCTTGACCTGGCCCGGCAATACAGTGTCGGCGGAAATCTCCCGGCGGCTGCCGACGTACTGCAAGCCGCCGTGGATCAGCGACCGGATAATTGCGAACTCTTGAACAACCTGGCGTCCGTTTACACCCGTCAGGGGCGACACGAGGAGGCGATGAAACTCCTGCGGCGGGCCGAGGGTTTGGGGGAATCGGCGATATTGACTTTCAACAACATGGCCAACTGTTTACTACGGATGAATCGCCTTTCGGAGGCGATGACGTTTGCCGAGCGGGCGATCCAAGCGGCCCCCGAATTCGGCAAGTCTTATTTCACGATGGCGTTGGTTCTCAAGAGGCTGAAGCAGTACGATTCGGCGATAGAGGCCTTGGAGCGGGCCGCCCGGTTCGATCCGGAGAATTCAAGAGTACATCGGGAAATTGGACAGTCGTTTCTTCGCATTCGGCGCTTCGAGATGTCGCGGCAGCACTACCAGATAGCCGCCCGGCTTTCACCGGACTCGGTGCATGCCCACGCAGGGTTGGGCTCGGCCTGCGCGGGACTGGGCCGGTTGAGCGAAGCAGTCGCGGCCCTGGCCGCCGCCCGAGAGCTGGATCCGGGCCATCCCGCGGTCTTGCAATTGGCCGAGCTGTTGTCCCGATCTCAGGCCGACGATGAAGGGGTCGAATGATCCGTAAGCGACCGTCTGCAAGCCGCATAAGCTGCGCGCCGGGCCGCGTGGGAATCCGGTTGATCGCGACCTCGGCGGTTGTCGTGGCGGTTGTCGTGATCGGATTCTGGTGGATCCGCACTGTCAGGCTGCAGGTTGATGATAATGCGGCACCTCAAGTCGGGTCCGATTCGGCGACCGATTGGTTTCAGGAGACCGCAAGGGAATCAGGACTGGCGTTCACACACGTTCGCGGCCGTGAATGCCGTTACTGGTTTCCGGAGATCATGTCGGGAGGCGCGGGCCTGTTCGATTATGACAACGATGGCGACCTGGACCTGTACCTCGTCCAGGGCGGCGATCTCGGTCCGGACACGATCGACGGGCCGGGCAACCGCCTTTTTCGCAATCGGGGGGACGGTACCTTCGAAGACGTGACCCGGACGGCCGGTGTGGGAGATACCGGCTACGGAATGGGGTGCGCCTGCGGCGATTTCGACATTGACGGGGATCTGGATCTCTACGTGTGCAACGTCGGAGCGAACGTGCTATATCGCAACAACGGCGACGGGACATTCACGGACGTGTCTCGTCGGGCCGGCGTCGGAGACTCGGGATGGGGCACGAGTTGTGCGTTCCTGGACTACGACGCCGACAGCGACCTCGACCTGATCGTCGTCAACTACGTGTCGTGGTCGAGCCGGAGGGACATTCAGTGCTTTGATCGATCGGGTCGCCGGGAATACTGCCTGCCGGCCGTATACGACGCGCCCACGGTCGATGTGCTGTATCGAAACCAGGGCGACGGCACGTTCATGAACGCCACGGAGAGCGCCGGTCTGGCTACCGCGGCGGGCTACGGTCTGGGCGTCTGCTGCGGCGATTTCAATTCGGATGGTCGAATCGACGTGTACGTGGCCAATGACGGAACCCCCAATCACTTGTGGATCAACCGCGGCGACGGGACATTCGTTGAAGACGGCCTGCTTGCAGGGTGCTCGGTCAATGCCCGCGGCGAGGCGGAGGCCGGCATGGGTGTCGCGGGGGTGGACATCGAGAACGACGGAGACGTCGACCTGTTCGTGACACATCTGGCAGGGCAGACCAATACGTTGTACGTCAACAACGACGGCCTCTTCGAAGACCTGACGCCGATGACGGGGCTCTCGATGGTGAGCATGAAGTACACCGGGTTCGGCCTCGGCTTTGCGGATTTCGATCATGACGGGTTTCTGGACCTCTACATCGCCCAGGGTCGCGTCACACGCGGTCAGCCGCGTCGGCGCGGCGCCGATCCCTACGGCGAACCGGACCTGCTGCTACGGGGCTCGGAGGGGATGCGATTCGAGGAAGTCTCGCCCAAGGGCGGCACCGAGCCGTTCTCGGGCGGCGCTGGGAGGGGGGCGGTCTTCGGCGACGTGGACAATGACGGCGACATCGACGTGGTGGTTGTCGAATCCGGCGGTCAAGTGCGGTTGTTGCGCAACGTGGCCGGCGCGGAGGGCAACTGGATCATGTTTCGGGTCCTGGATCGGCGCGGTCTCGATGCCGTGGGCGCGGTTGTGCAGATTGTTGCCGGCGGACGCACGCAAAATCGCCCGGTGCAGACGGCGTACAGCTACTGCGCGAGCAACGACCCGCGGGTTCATTTCGGGCTCGGCGCCGACCTTCGCGTTGATCACGCCCGGGTCACGTGGCTGGGCGGCCAGAAGGAGTCTTTCGGCGGTTTCGAGGCCGGATCGGTCATCACGC
>JAPULF010000552.1 GCA_027295245.1 Planctomycetota bacterium | reverse complement strand
CTTCTTCGCACTGACGACAAGCCGGCGGATGATGCCGATGAGCCGGCGGTGCGCTTCATCATCAAGGCGGGTCTTGCCCAGAGCAACGAACCGGACGGCGACCGCGAGCACCTGTGGTTCGTCGTCCGCCGATTCGATGCTGATCGGGCCGAGGCTCAGCTCGTGAACCAGCCGATCCACCATAGCCGGATGAACAAGGGCGACATTACCTGGATCGAGCGCGAGACCGTCTCCGACTGGTCGGTGATCACGCCGCGCGGCCGCTTCGACCCATCGTCCGTCGGTCGGATGCAGCGCGTCATCGATGAACTGCGCGAGGAGGTACTCAAGACATGACCAACCATGACGACCTGGAACCGATCGCCGAGACCAAGACCGAGTTCGAGGCACAGACGAAAGCGGCGGTCTTGCGGGCGGAAGGGATCGACTGTTGCGTCGTCCATAACGCGCCGTCGTGGACAGGTCAGATGTCCTTGAGTCCAACCGCGCGAGGCGCATTCGTTCTCGTGAAGCGTCAAGATGCCGATCAAGCCCGCAAAATCCTTAAGCAACGGATCGACGACTCCGTGGATCTTGATTGGGATGAAGTGGACGTCGGCGAGCGCGAGGACACGCTTCCCCTGCGCGCGGTCAAGGGTATGCCGATCCTGGCGAAGATCGCTGCCGCGCTGATCGCGTTGACGCTGATCGCAGGACTGATCGTGGCCGTCTTCGTGATAATTCGGTGAAAACGGATTGCGCGTGGGCGCGCGGCGAACTTAGCCGCCCTGGGGCGTCGGTGACTCGACCTCGGGCGTCGAACTGTCGCGGAACTCAATCAGTCTCGGTCGCGGGCCGAATCGAACGGCGGCTTTGTCCGCATCCTTCGCCCGGGCGAGTTCTAGATTCGTGTTTCTCTGCACCTGCCCCGTGGCCGGGTCGATCAACAGCTCCGTTGAGCCCAGCACAAGCTCGAACTGCAGGGTTCGCATTTTCGGTTCTTGAGGGCCTTGGTCGTCTTGATCGACGCGCCGCTGCACCGTGATCGTGACCGCATCGCCCGGATTTCGGGCCTGGATCATCGCTACGAACGACCCCCATCCCGCAGCGGGCTGTCCGTTGAGGTGAGTGACGCGATCGCCAAGCTCGAGCACTTCGATCGCGGGCAGCCCCTCCACCAGTTGCTCGACGATGATTTCGTTGACCCGGCGTCGGCGGCGATCAATGCTTATGCCGATCGCCCCTCGCGGGGGACCGTGGAGCAGGTCGTCACGCAGTACCAGGAGCAAGCGATGACGCTGTTCGGGAGTGAGGTCCTTCCGGGCAAGCATCTTACAAATCTGGCGGCGATCCACGGTTCCCCCCAGAAGCCGTTGCATGGCTTCTTCCCGAGTGTCGAACACCGCGTCCTCGAGCTTGGCGACGAGGTCGGCGAAGCTGGGGTCCACCGTGACGAACGCAAGCTCCTTATCCGTGGGCAGAGCGGTGGCGTCGGAGATGGAGCTGGGTGCCGGCTCCAAGATCTCGGCTTGCGGCTGTTGCCCGATCGCCGCCTCCGCCAAGCAGATGATCGTCGCAACGACGACGATCCGCGCAGTGATTGGCCACCCCCGGGCGTGGTGGACTGTCTGAGCCGATCGTTTCATCCTTCAACCCTTCACAAAGCCGACGAGCTTCCCAGCCCGCGGCACGATCCAGCGGGACTCTCGCTCAACCATACGCAGGAATGAGGAGGCGCGGATGCGTCCAAAGCTGCCGGTAGCGGCGATCGGCACCACGCTCTCCATGATCAACGCCTCCACGATGAGCCAGGGCAGCGACGCTAGCTCCTGATCGGTGAGAGGGTCGCCGGCCGTCTCATCATACCCACGTACTAATGCGCGAACACGCTCGGCATCCAGGCCCGGAGGCCAGTTATCCGGGTCGTCCGGCCAGGACATCCGCATCGAGAATTGGAGCGCCGCGTTGGCGATGTCGGCCATCCGCTTCTCCAGCCGGGCCGAGTCAAAGTCGAGCACCGCGGCGACCTTGGACTGGTTAAACAGCAGATTCCCAGGATGCCAGTCACCGTGGATGACGACGCTCGGCCAGGATCCGTACCCGCATTTATCGACATGTTTCACAGCATCCTCGTAGACCTTATGCAGGAATGTACACGTCTTTTTGAGCTTTGTCTTGTCCACATCCGGTTCCACAGCCGCGACGGCCTCGGGAATCTGGGAGAGCTTCACCTCCAGCCCCGACACAGCGTGAAACGATCCAACCGGCGGGTCGTACTCTCCCACGAAATCCGCAAGCAGACGATGCAGCAAGCCCAATAGTCGCCCCGCTTCGTGCGTCTGCGCCACCGAGTCGTCATAGCGCGTCCCCACCACATATCGGAACAGCTCATAGGTTCGGCCGTTCAACTGAAGCAGCGAGTTGTTCGTTTGCCGCGTCCCCACGAGGCCGGCAACCGGGTAGCGTCGCTGGGCCAGATAAAGCTGCAGGCCATGGGCAAATGCGACACGAAACGGATCATCCCGCCCGGGGGCGCGTCGTTTGAGAAGGTACCGACCGGCTTGGCTCTTGATGCGGACCTTCGGCGCTCGCCGCGATCCGCGCCGGTACTCTCGGATTTGATCGATCTGGCCCACGTCGTAATGACTGAGAACGATTGCCAGTTCGTGCCCATCAAACTGATCTCGGCGGGCACTCGGCTCGAGGATCGGTCCAAGATGCGGCTGC
>JAPULF010000551.1 GCA_027295245.1 Planctomycetota bacterium | reverse complement strand
CCGGACCGGCGTCCATCTTTTCGACAATACGAAACACCGTCACGCCGGTTGCCGCGTCCCCGTTGATGATCGCCCACTGTATCGGGGCCGCCCCGCGCAACGCCGGCAAGAGCGAGGCGTGCAGATTGATCAGGCCCGCGGGGAAGGCATCCAGCATCTCCCGTCCGAATTTCTGCCCGAATGAGGCGACATACCCGACGTCCGCTCCCAGCGATTTCAACTGCTCGACCGTCTCGGCGGTGTTCACGTTCTCCGGCGTAAAGACCGGCACGTCGCACGACAGCGCCATCTTCTTGACCGGCGTCGGCGACATCGTCCGCCCGCGGCCGCGCACCCGGTCGGGCTGCGTGACGGCCCCGACCAGAGTGTGTCCGCCGTCGCGGATCGACTCGAACGTGGGCACCGCAAACTCACTGGAACCGAAAAACAAAACGCGCATCTGGTTTCCTTGGTTGCGAATCGAACAGGCGCCTGGATGTCCGTGGCAAGAGGGGGGCGGCTCCGAGCCGGACTGCCCTCACGATGACAAGAATAGCGATCCGCGAGGCGCCTGTCCCCTTTTGCCACGGCCTGCTAGGCCGAATCCCGTCGGGCATACTCCGCTTCGAGCTGCTTGAGGACGCGGCGGTTGGCGATCCTGTCCGCCGGCGGCATCCGATCGATGATCAAACGGCCGTCCAGATGATCGCATTCGTGCTGCCAGCATCGCGCGACGAGTTGCTCGCCGGTCCATTGAATCGGCCTTCCGGACAGGTCGAAGGCATCCACGGTACACTCGCAACGGCGCGTCACCGTAACCGTCACGTCCGGGATGGAAAGGCACCCTTCCTCCGAGACGACGGTGTCGCCCGCCGGCGTCAGCGTGGGATTGACCATGACGAGATCGTCTTCCGGTTTGCCGGACACGTTGCACACGAACAGCCGAACCAGCACACCGACTTGCGGGGCCGCCAGTCCGATACCCTTGGCCTCGTTCATCAGCTCGAGCAGGCGTTCGGCCAATCGGGCGAGCGGCTCGTCGAAACGGTCGACGGTGGCGCACACCTTCCTCAACCGAGGGTCCGGAAAGTTCAGAATCTGGAGTAATGCCGGTTCGATCGACATTCGTCACACGCTCCCGCAACGTCCGCAAGTGAGGGCATCGCGCCGTTATTCTAGTCCGAACGTCCGAAAGTGAAAAACATCGCGGTCATCGGCGTTTCGTGACTGCGCGTTTGCCGGATCGATTGCCGGCGCCAGGGTTGACGACCTATCGAATCGAGATAGACTAGCGGTGGGGACTCTCCGCCCCGGCACTGGGGCGTCTCGACCCCGATAACTGTCACGAACGCCAAGGCGCTTCCGACGCAAGCATGAAACAAGGTGACCAAAAATCCGGCACCCCGGACGAGGGCCCGCAACGTCGCGCCACGTCTGACTCGGACAAGGTCAAGGCCCGCAAGTGGTTCGGTCACGCAAAGACGGTCGCGGGAACCAAGAACTACGACTATGCGGTCGAGTTGTACGTCAACGGCCTGGCCCTCTGGCCGGACTCCGTCGAAGAGGGTCTCAGACAGTTGCGGGTGGTGGCGACCGCGCGAAGGCTGAACGGTGGAAAACCGGCCGGATTCCTGGAATCGAAGAAGAGGCCGACCGGCGGCCGCAATGCCATAAAGGCCCTCAACAACGCCTTGTACCTCTTCGGGAAAGCGCCTAGCAGCCTTCCTCACATGGAGCAGATTCTTCAGGCCGCCGCCCATGCGAACTGCGACCGCACGGTGCAGTGGATCGCACCGGTCATGGTGGAGGCACTGGTCGGCGAAAAAAAACTCCCCGAAAAGCGCTACGCCGAGGCCTGTGACGCCATGGAGTCGGCGGCCAGACTGTCGGACAAGGCCCACGACTTTCCCGTCGCGGTCGATATCCTCCAGGCCTGTACGCGCACCGCCCAAATCTGGACCGGATACTATCCCAATTCCACCGAGGGCCAACGGGCCTACAGCAGCGCCAGCAGCAACCTCACGATCGCAAAAGGCAAATTCGGTTCAGGCGAAGATTTTCGCGAGTCGCTCAAGGATGCCGAAGAACAGCGGGACCTCCGAGATGGCGACAAGCTTGTCCGTTCGGCGGACCGCGACGCCCACCTTATCGAAAAGGCCCGGCGCGAATGGGAAGCGAATCCGGACGTCCCGGCCAAACTGATCGGCTTGGCTGAAATTCTCACGCGGCGCGAAAACGACGACGCCGAGAAGGAGGCCATCGATCTCCTGGAAGCGGAGTACGCCAAAACCAAGAGTTATGTTCTGAAAGTCAAGGCCGACGACATCGTGATGCGCCAATTGCACCGACAAGGTCGAAAGCGCCTTGCCAAATTCAAGGCCGACCCGAAGAACCCCGAGCTGCGAAAGGCAGCGGGCGTGTTCAAGGTGCGCCAGAACAAAAAGGAGATCGCGATTTTCCGCGAGCGTGCGGAGCATTATCCGACCGACTTGCGGGTCAAGTTCAACCTGGCCACGCGCCTGTTCAAGATGAAGGAGATTGACGAGGCCATACCGCTCTTTCAACAGGCCCAGTCCGACGGCCGCCACCGAAACGAATGCCGGCTCTATCTCGGACGCTGCTTTCATGAAAAAGACTACCAGACGCAAGCGATCGAGACCCTGACCGCGGCCCTGGAAGACATGGAGACATCAAACAACGAAACCGCCAAGGACCTCCATTATTGGCTTGCCAGGGCCCAGGAGGCCTCCGAAAACACCGAAGAGGCCCGGAAAACCTATGGCTATTTGATCCAACTCGATTACAATTACCGCGATGCCAGAAAACGCCTGGAGGGCCTGAACGCCCCCCCGGACAAACCCGACCCGTAGCGATCGCGATCGCAGGAGACGTATGTGGCCAGATCACTCTCTTCCCAGAAAAGACAACGGCAGAATGCCAAGCGCGCCGACATCAACACCTCGCGTCGCACGACGATCCGGACCCGGATTCGCAAGGTCCGCGACGCGCTGACCGCCAAGGACGCCGACGCCGCCGAAAAGGCCCTGCGCGAAGCAATCAAGATCCTCGATCGCAGTGCCGACCGTGGGACGCTTCACGCCAACACCGCGGCCCGACGGAAGAGCAAGCTCACCAAGAGCCTTAACGCCCTCAAGGCCACCTGACCGACTCGCCGGCCCTCGGCCGGCCCTACGGTGGCGATTCGATGACCCGTCCGCCGGACGATTACGCGTCGAGAGCCGGTACCAAGCTCAATCACGCCCTCGAGTCTTTCAACGTTGAACTCCGGGGTCGTTGCTGCGCGGACTTCGGCAGCAACGCCGGCGGGTTCGTGGACTGCCTGCTCCGAAACGGGGCCGCCAAAGTCTACGCCGTCGAACGCGGGTTCGGCGTCCTCAATTACCGATTGCGCGCGGATGCCCGCGTCATCGTCATGGAGCGGACCGACGCCCGTCATCTCCGTCGCCTGCCCGATCCCATCCACGTCGTCACGATTGACGCCGGCTGGACCCGTCAACACAACATCCTTCCGGCCGCCCGCTGTGTATCGACCGACGACGGCCTCATTCTGACGCTCGTCAAGACCCACTACGAGGCCGACCCCGCCTTGCTGAAGAATGGAGTTCTTCCCGACGAGTCGATCGAACCGGTGCTGAAGACGTTACGTGGAAACCTTCCGGCACTGGGCCTGAGGCTCATCGCCGAGGTCGAGAGTCCGATCCGCGGCCAAGCCGGCAACAGGGAGTTTTTTTGGCACCTCGTATCGGAACCGTGCACAGAGCCACCGGACCGCAAGAGCGCCGGTTGAGCCCGGACCGGGGCGTCCCCTACTGCAACTGCGCCATGACTTCCTCGGACATCTCGAAATTGCTGTAGACGTTTTGCACGTCGTCGTGTTCTTCGAAGGCCTCAATGAGGCGGAGGATCTTGGCGCCCGAGCGCTGGTCGACCTCGATGGTACTGCCCGGAATCTTCGAAATATCCGCGGATTGCAGGGCGATTTGCTTCTCTTCCAGGGCCCGC
Organism: Planctomycetota bacterium; assembly: GCA_027295245.1. Lineage (GTDB taxonomy): Bacteria > Planctomycetota > Phycisphaerae > UBA1845 > UTPLA1 > JAPULF01. The sequence goes on along the minus strand of JAPULF010000551.1, from coordinate 2,056 downwards.
TTGACGCCGTCGAATGCCTGGACCTCGCAACTGACTTCAAAGATCTCGCCTTCGCGCTTGACGTCGTCGGCGCCGGATTCCAACGCGATCTCCATCAAGGTGTTCTCGTCCGCATCGCCGCACTGGATTATCAGGATCCCCTTGGTCTGGAAGTTCCAGCCCACGCAATTCGCCGGACCGAGCTTTCCCCCACCGCGCTCGAAGATTTTCTTGATCTCCGGGCCGGTCCGATTCACGTTGTCCGTGAGCACATCGACGATGACGGCCACGCCGGCGGCCCCATATCCTTCATACACCGCCGGCACATATTCGGCGCCCCCGAGCTCACCGGTGCCCTTCTTGACGGCCTTGTCGATCGTGTCGGTCGGCATGTTGGCCGCCTTGGCCTTTTCGATCGCGTAGCGCAGCGCGAGGTTCATGTTGGGGTCGCCTCCGCCGTTCTTCGCGGCAACGATCACGTTACGAGCCAGCTTACTCCAGAGCTTGCCGCGACGATCGTCGTTTGCGGCCTTCTTGCGCTTGATGTTGTTCCACTTGCTATGACCTGCCATTCACCCAGCCTCGTAAGCGATTCGTCTCGTCCAAATGCGTTAAGGCAGCGCGGCCCTTCACTACGCGGCCGAGCGCGACGTGGCCGCCGGCTTCTCCCCGATCGGAGCCGTGTCCACCGGCGCCCCACGACCGAGTTGTTCGAGCTTCATCGTGATATTCTCTCTTAGTTTGCGCTGTTCGCCATCAAGCGACAATCCGCTTTCTTCAAGTTCCGCCAGGCGCCCCAGCGCCTTTTCCCAATTCGACCTTGCTTCATCCATTCGATCACTTCGATAATACGCGTCTCCCAGATGATCGCGCATCACTTCATCGTCTCTACGGAGATGACGCAGCGCCAACTCGAGATACTTGACCGCCTCGTCCATGCTTCCGCGCTTGTAACGGACCCATCCGAGGCTGTCGAGAAAGGCCGCATTCCTGGGTTGCGCAGCCACGGCAATGCGTATGAGCTTTTCGGCCTCTTCGAGGCGCCGACCGGCGTCGACCCAGGTGTATCCCAAATCGTTGCACATGCCCGGATTCTTCGGATCCGACTTGTGCATGTCCTCCAGGTATCTTATGGCCAGGTCCTCGCGATCGGTTCGTTGGCAAATCTCGACCAAGAACCGGACATACTCGTTGACCGCCGGGCCGCGACGCCCCCGCAACGTTTGTTGCAGGACCAACGCCGGTGGCAGATTGCGAATCACCGTTTCGGCTTCGTCGTACCGCTCCGCCAAAATGAGCGCACCGATCAGACTCCGGTACTGGCGCCGCAGATTCTGATTATTCAACCTCAGCTCACGGGACTCCTGAAGGTCGTTGATCGTCGAATGATAATGGTCGATCGCCTTGTCATATCGACCCGCCAACAGAAGCGTCTGTCCCAACATGCTCGTATAGGCGTCACTCTTCTCGGGCGCCTCGGCGCTGCACCGGGCGATGTCGAGGGCGCTTTCCCAATCCTTGGTCGCCCACAGCGACTGCAGCAGGCCTACTGTCAACGCGTCGTCGCCCGGATCGTCGACCAGCCACTGCAAGATCACCTGCTGGGCCTCCGCATATCGCTCCGCCGCCATCAGGCGTTGCCGCAGATACCTCCGCAAGACCGGTGATGCAGGATCGTCGTCGAGCCATCCCCGGGCTGTATTCACGGACTCGTCGTCCCGGTCCGCGGCGCTCAAGACCTGCAAGTAAAGGTCGCGCCGATAATTCTCTTCGGGCGCGTCTTCGTGCCAGCGTTTTGCGATCCCCACGGCTTCCTCCGCCTGTTCCGCCCACAACAACACCTGGATCAACTCTTCCGTCAGATCGTTGGCTGACGACTTTTGTTTCTCCAGTGCGATCAACTCCTTCAATCTCGGGACCGCGCCCTCGAAATCACCTCGATAGAGGGCCAGGTCCACTAATTGTCGATGCCATTCCGTATGTCTCGGCCGGTCTTTCAAAAGATCGAGAACGGTCATCTCGGCGTCTTCGTAGCGCAGCAGCCGTGCAAGCGTCGTCGCCTTCAAACTCCGCGCCT
>JAPULF010000550.1 GCA_027295245.1 Planctomycetota bacterium | reverse complement strand
ATACCGCTCTTCCTGATACACGAAGGCTACTCGCCCGACAACCGCCTGCCGGGTCTCGCGCGGCGGAGTTGGTCGCTCGACAACGACGGCTACGTATCTCTGCCGGAAGGCCCTGGCATCGGCGTCGAAATCGACGAGACCCGGCTGGCCGAGCTATCGAAAGAACGAAAATTCAAATGGCCGAAACACTTCGCCCCCGACGGCTCGGTGGCGGACTATTGATCGACTTCGGCGGACGGCCCTTCAATCATCGGAAGGATCTCGACGACCTCGGCTAGCAGCTCGCCGGCCGGGTTGACCAGCCGGTTGCGGCGGCCATAGTGCATTGTGTCGCGTACGTCCCCGAACGCTTCCCGCAAAAAACGGTTCGTCGGGATCCGAAAGAAGCCCCGAGGCGAGCAAGTGTATGGGATGCGGTACTCAGCGAGGATCGCCCCCAGCGGTCGGCGGTTCCCCGTGATCTCGCCCAACGCTTCCGGTGGAAAGCGGTCCAGATGGATCCGGATGGCCCCAGCTTCCACCGGGATCTGCTTGTTGGTCGCTATCAGAACCACTTGCCGGTAGAGGACCTCTCCTTCGCGATGGACCCGCAGGGGCCGCAGCTCGATCGGCGAACCCCAAAAGGCCGCCAGCGTACCCGTCATGTCCCGCTCGTGAACCAGCAGCGAACGAGAGGGCTCGGGTAGCGCCTCGGGCTCGATGTCCTCAATGCCGGCGGCAATGTCTTCCGCGCCCGCATCAGCCGTTTCCGACGGATCGAGTAAGGAAGCGATGTCTTCGAGGAAGTGGGCCATGTATGTCGGTAGGTGCATGCACCGCGCTGTTGGTTACACCGAAAGGTCGGTGGCGGTCCTACAGAACGGGCCCAATACGCCAGGGAATGAATTCCCGGTGGCCCAACGTCTCCGAGAAGGTCTTCCGGCCGGACGCTGTTTCGAGGACAAAACTGTGGATCCGGCGCCCCGCCGACGGGATATCTTCTTCTCCCTCGGCGACCGTGCCGCAGTTGATATCCATGTCGCCGTCCATGTGAAGCCCCATCGTCGAGTTCGAAGCGATCTTGACGACCGGAATCGTCGGAAATCCGAAGGCACTGCCGCGGCCCGTCGTGAACAGGCAGATGTTGCAGCCGCCCGCCGCCATCCCGGTCACCGACGTCGGATCGTACCCCGGCGTGTTCATGAACACAAAGCCGCTGCTCGTAATCCGTTCGGCGAAGTCATAAACGGCCGTCAGGTTCGAAGTTCCCGCCTTGGCCACCGCCCCCAACGACTTTTCAGCTATATTCGTCAAGCCGCCGGCCTTGTTGCCCGGCGAGGGATTCGAGTCGAAGCTGATCCCCAGGCCGAATCCATCGACATATTGCTTGTACCACTCGATCTTTTCGAGGAGCTTCTCGCCGACGCCACGGCTGACCGCGCGCCTCGTCAGCAGGTGCTCGGCGCCCAAAACCTCCGTGGTCTCGGCCAAGCAAACCGTCCCGCCCTGCTTGACGAGCAGATCCGAGAAGTAGCCAACACTGGGGTTGGCCGTGATCCCCGAAAAAGCATCCGAGCCCCCGCATTCGAGTGCCACGACGAGTTTGGATGTGGGGCACCGCACACGCTGGGCCTTTCCGACCTCGTCGATCATCTCCCAGATAGCCTTTGCGCCATCTGAAACTACTTGCGTAGTTCCACCGCTCTCTTGGAGTGTAAAACCCCTCCGTGGAGCCCCATTCCCGCCACTTCGATCCGGGCGCATGTAGTAACTGATCTGGTTGACTTCACAGCCGAGGCCTACCACGATAGCCGCCGCCACGTTCGGATGATCCGCCAAGCCCTCTAGTGTCCTTCTGAGTTGCTGGATATCGGGGCCCTCGGCCTGCCCGCAACCGTCCACATGCGGAAACGCGATCACACCGTCGATTCCTGTCCCCTCGAAGGATTCCTTAGCAAACCGCGCTTCCATCTGCTCGGTCGCGTAGGCGGCGCAGTTGCTAGCGCCCACGATCGCGACAAAATTGCGCGTTCCAACCCGCCCGTCCGCCCGCGGATAGCCCAGGAAAGTGTTTGCTTTGAGGCTCGGAATCGCCGCCAAGTCGCTGAGGGTGGTCGCGAACTCATACTGACGGCTACCTACATCGAATTGGAGGTTGTGGACATGGACGAGGTCGCCGGCCTCGATGTTCGAGCCGGCCCGGCCGATGTTCTCGCCGTACTTGTAGACCGTCCCGCCAGCCGCGATGGGCTGAACCGCGACCTTGTGCCCTGCTCCCACCGCTTGCCGCAGCTTGATTTCCCGCCCTTCGAACTGCACCGTCGCACCCACCGAAAGAGCCACGCGGGCGACGACAACATTGTCGCTGAAGTTCAGCCGGATGAAGGGGTTCTCCGGGCGAAGCATGCTGTTGATCGTTACTACATCCATAGTTGTAATCCCTGAATTAGCCCACCTCTGCTTGGCCGGCGAGCACGCGCCCGACCTGCATCAGCAACTCGATCTCTTCATCAGTGAAATCGCGCTCCTGCTGAGTCGCGATCCCGAGCGCTCCCACAGCTTTATCGCCGGCCATCATCGGCACACAGATCGAGCCCTGGGCACCCGTTTCGCGAGCCCGCGGCCGCACGTCACCACTCTGGTCGGTCTGGAGATTGCACAGGTTGACCGGCTCTTTGCGCTCGACGGCTAATCCGGCGATGCCCTTGCCGACCGCAATCGTCCGGATCACGTCGAGCAACGGTTCAGGGATTCCGCCGGCCCACGCCTTCAGATGCAGCAATCCGTCCAACCCAAGTTCGTGGATCGTCCCTGTGTCGGCGCGGAGGTGGGTTAGCGTCAAGTGCAAGGCCTTGGCATGGTCGTCGGCGGTACTCCGGACCTGATCGAGAAACGCGCTATTGGACATCATTGGTCACCTGTTCGATCGGCTCCTCATTATTCTCCCAAACGGCGGAATAGGTGACAAGACCGTGCCACACATGATCCGGCGGCCGGTGGTACACTTTGCTGCGCGGCATGAGCCGCGGGAGGACACCGGTGACATTGACTTGGATTTCGAAA
>JAPULF010000055.1 GCA_027295245.1 Planctomycetota bacterium | reverse complement strand
TCAGGGTCGTTTTCTTCGAGAAACACCAAGCAGGACACCAAGCCGTCGTCTGTACCGTTGCAAGTGTTGTCTATTTCAGTAGTTGTGGAATCAGCGTCGGGCTTCATAAGCCCGGTGTCGTCGGTTCGAGTCCGACCGCCGCTAGTCAAGTCCGGTTCTTGTTTCCGCCTAAAGGCAACGAATGCAAGAAACGGCCCGCGGCGCCAGCATCGAAAACGCTCGGGGCGGCGGTAGCTTGCGCCAGGCGGCTCGCGACGATCGTCCGTTCTTCGCCGATCGGACAAACGCGCCGGAGCCGCCGTCTGGTGGACCGCCTGATCAGGGATTGCCTACGAAGGTCTCTTGGACCCACGGCGCCGGGAAGCAATCGACTCGCCATTCGGCCCCGCGCGCCATCACATTGGCATTCGGATATCGCTCGGTGTCGAATCCGTCGATCGGATACATCGTCCCGGTTTTGCGGATCTTGATCTTGGCCGCGTGCCCGTCCGCGAATCCCACGGCAAATTCGCCGATCTTTCCGTACCAACCGGACACGTCGACGGCCGTGCCTCCGAACGCCCCGCCGTCTACGAATTCCTGGGAGGATATATACGCTTGTCCGAATCGGGCCTCGGTGTAGAGGGTCGTCTCGGATGCGTCCGGCATCAGGGACACCGGTCGCATGAACGAGCCGAATCGAAGGGCCGCCTCGCCTGCGCCAAACCACACGAATTCGCCCTGGTAGCTCGTGCCCTTGGAAAGGAACATGGATTGGGTGGCGTCCGGATGGGGGTCCTGGTAATTCGGGTTGGCGACGTGCCCCTCATCCGTGGGGGCGTGAAAGATCGTCACATCGGTGTTGGCCGAGGCACTGGTACCCGATCCCGATTGCTCTCGCGTGAGGGGCCGGGTTTCGGGGGCGTGGTCGCCCGTTTCGTTGTAATCCGGATCCGTCCCGGCGCCGCCGCCCCAGTCCCAAGCCCCCAGTCCTATCCAGTCGGATTCACCGCCGGCGGACTGAGGATGGACCACGCCGATGGGGCGAACCGCGAGTCGGTTGACCCCGATGTAACTACTGCTTGGCAGGTGCTCTTCGCCGGCGAGGATCTGACCGAGTTCCGAGAGGGCTTTGGTGTTTGTCTGGCTTCGCACGAATTTGGCGGAATTCCGTGCCGCCGACAGAGCCGGCAACAAGATGGAAATCAGCAGTGCAATGATGGCAATGACCACCAACAGTTCGATCAGTGTAAACGCAAACCGACGACTCGATTTGTTTTTCATGAGACTGCACTCCCAAAGTTCGATTCGTGGCTCGCCCTTGGACTCGGGCGCCCCGTTGGCGCACCGACACACGTCCGGCCGCTCGGTTCCGCCGCGAAAGGCGCGGAGAACCACCGGCGTCGGATTCTCATAGATCAAGCTCTAGTGGTTGGATACGATTCCACCCCACGTGGGCTTGTCTGATCTCGCACTTGCCCGCCGCGTTCGGCGAACACTCCTCATTCAGACACTCCACCAGCCTATTATTCCACGCTGGGCCCTCGGCGCTCCCTTTTTTTGGTCAAAAAAAACACCCGTCGGGCACTGACATGCGGGTTCAAGCACGGGATCGGGGCCTCGGAATCTTGATTTCGGATCGTCGGGGCCCGTTCTCGTTCGGGCGAAGGCCTTGCGATACAATGGGAGTTGCACGGGAGGGCTGGAGATCGTCGGGGTTTTGACGGGTCTCGGGTTCTTCGTCGATCGGAAAACCGGGCAACGCCGTGAACGCACCCTTGGTCGGATTTTTTTGGATGACGCCCGGTCGAGTTTTAACGATCCTGCGGGATCGGGGTGATTCCGATCAGATCGGGGAGTTGTTTTTTTGGGCGACAGGGTCGTGGACTCAGAGTTCGACGCGCGGAGTGGCTCGAGGCAGGTGATCAGTTCATGACGGTTCGAATTCACAGAGCGGGGCGACTCGGCATCGTGATTACGATCGCGGCCGTGGTTTCGTGCTCGGAAGAACCGCCGAAACGACCGTCGCCCATGGAGAGAGTTGCCAATTCCGGGACGATTGATTCCGCCGCCGGCACCACATCGAAGGGCCCGAAGACAGCCACCGGTGCGCCCGACACGGCAACAACCCGGCCGAAGGGCAGCTCGAAAAAGGCAAGAGAGATCTACGCGAGCATGAAGAAGGTGTATGCCGAATGCGAAAGCTACGCCGACACGGGCACGATCAAGACCTCGCTTACCCTGAATAGCGGGTTCATGCGCAATCTCGACATGGATCAGCGCTTCTATACGAATTTCAAACGACCGGATCAACTCAGGTTTGCGCACCAAACGCGATACCCTTTTTCGAGGGACTGGGATTGGAGCGTGGTGTGGGCCCGGGGAGATCAGGTCAAGACGTCGGGGTTCGATCTCATGGGGTATGCCGAAGACATGCTCGAGGAATTCTCGCCGGCGGAAGGAGACGCCGAATCGGCCGAAGACGCCGCGGCGAATGACGACTCCGGGGGAAATAAAGACAACGGCCAAGACGATCAGCAGGAAGCCGGAGCCGGTGAAGACGACGGCCAAGAGAAAGAAGACGGGAAACCAACGAACGAAGAAGAAGTCCCGCCCGGTGAAGATAGCGGTGGTTCGAGTCGGGAAGAGGACGATGCGGGCGAAGCCGTTGGCGCAATGACCTTCGCCGCGGGCGGATTTCGAAGGGCCGAACCGACCTGGAAGTCCGTCGGACTGGGGGTGTCGGTGGTGAGCGAGATCCCGGGTTTGATCCTGGCGGACAAGTTCGAAACGGTCGGCGAGGGTCTGGCTTCGTTGGAGAATCTTCAACTCGAGCCGGAGGAAATGGTCGGCGGAGAGCCCTGCTTCAAGCTTGTCGGCGACCAGCCGCAAGACTTGATCAGCGAACTTTCGGATGTCTCGTTTCTGAGTCTGTCGAAGCGAATGAAGGTCGTGGCGAGGTACACCCTTTGGATCGAAAAGGAGCGCCGTGTCATTCGAAAACTCGTACTGTCGGCCGGCGTCATGAACATGGGTCGGGTCAACGTTCCGGGCCAGGGCAGTCTTCGGATTCCGAACATGGACTTCGGCTACGAAAAGTTTTTCGAACCCCGGCTCAACGAAGAGGTGAAATGGCACGAACTGGTGTTCGACGTCGCGGGGGCCGTCGAAGGCCCGACGCACGGCACGGCGTCCTGGCGGAACGATGAATTCAAACCGACGACGCTGAGCGAGCCGGACGCCCGGAAGGCCGCCGGAGAGATCATGGCGGCCATGGCCGAGGTGTATGCCAGCTGCAAGTCCTACCAGGATCGGTGCGTCATCGAGACGCACTCGGTGGATCGGGGCGTGTTCCACGCCCGGCGTCTTCCGTTCGAGACGGCGTTCGTCCGGGCGGGCGGCTTCCGTTTTTCGTATCGCGAGGTCACGCAAGACTCCGACTGGACGCGGCACATCATCTGCCGGGAGGGCGAGCAGATTCGGGTTTGGTGCCACCAGTTGGCCGGGATCAACGAGCGCGAATCGATGGATGAGGCGATACTGGAATTGGGAGTGCATTGTAAGGCTCCGATGGATGCGATTCCGGGGCTGCTCATGCCCAAGGAGATCAACAATTCGTATCTGGTCAGGCCCGCCGACATGGTGCTTCTCGGTCGGCAGAAGGTAGCCGGAAAGACCTGCAACAAGCTTCGCGGGACGGATTCGCTGGGATGGAGTATGACGCTCTGGATTGAAGTGAAGCGGAAGCTGCTGCGCCGCATGCAGGCCAAGTTCCACGGGCACGACGTGCCTGTTTGGGTGACGGCCACTTACGAGTCCCGCATCAATAAGAAGGTGTCCAAGAAATACCTGACGCTGGGCTCGGCCAAGTCGAGGACGGACGGGTAAGTGTCCGGTGGGACGCGGGGCGCGGGGTGAACCGGGCGGTTTGGAGATTCTGGTCGCCGGGCCGTGGAATGGTCGGTCGGTGCGTGTTTTTGGCGCAATTACGCGCAACTTCTCGCGATTGGGCTGCGTTTTGGCGTCTGAGT
>JAPULF010000549.1 GCA_027295245.1 Planctomycetota bacterium | reverse complement strand
AAGATCGAATAGATCGACAGGCGGAATGAACATCTCTCGATCGTGTAATGACGATTCGAATTCGCTATGTTCGACGGAATCATAAACCGATTTCATCGAACACGCAAACGCGCATTTAGAAGCTCAGGCGCTTAATTCATCGGTCGTGCGATCTGTCACTAACCGGTATTGAACACCGCCCTCATCGACTCGCAGGGCGGATTTGAGTGATTTCCGCGGATTCTTGGGCCGATGGAACGCAACTTGCTTGGCTCGACCGGCCGCGCCGTCCGGGGTCCCATATATTCAGTCGCTTGTATAAATAAATAAAACCCGGCTCAGTCGGCGGCCTTGAGACGAAGAACCTTGGGTACCCAAAAGCGCTCCGCAATCTAGAACACCCCTTGCGCCGCCAGTGCCAGCACCGCCGCCGGAATAGCCCCCTGCAGGATCAATCCCATGTCGTCCAGCCGAAGCCCCGTGAATATGGGCTGCCCGTAGCCCCCCGCCCCGATGAACCCGCCCAGCGTCGCCGTGCCAACGTTGATCACGGCCGATGTCTTGATACCCGCCAGGATCGCCCGCGACGCCATCGGCAACTCCACCAGGCGAAGCCTCGCAAGCCGCGGCAGACCCAACGCCTCCGCCGATTCCCGGATGTGAAGCGGTATATCGTGCAATCCGGCGTACGTGTTTCGAACGATCGGCAACAGGCTATACAGAAACAGAGCCGCGATCGCCGGCCGCTCCCGAATCCCAAACAACGGAATCATGAATATGAGCAACGCCAGCGAGGGAATAGTCTGAACCATCCCCGTCACCCCCAGAATACCCTGGCCATATTTCCGCGACCCCGCCGCCACCACGCCCAACGGAACCGCCACCACGATCGCGGCGATCAACGACACCGCCACAAGGTAAAGATGATCTACCGTATTCCGCCCAAGCGCCTCCCACATCGACGTCCGTTCCACCTTCACGCGAATCGAAAACGTCTCGCCCACAAAATCCGCCGCCACCCGCGACGACGACACCTTGTCCTCGTCCGTGCGGGCGTTCATCGCCATCATCGCATCTGCATCGATCCGGCCCTCGACCCCGGTAATGAGTGCGACCACCTCCGGCACCTGAACCTCCAATTCGGCCCGGTACAGAAAGACCGCGTGGTAGTCGGAAAAGTGCCCCAAGTCGTCCGCCAGCGTCCGAAGGCCGTATCGCCGAATCTGCGAATCGGTCGAATAGAGGTCCATGACGTCGATCGATCCGCTGTTGATCCCCCGATACGCAAGCCGGTGATCCAGACCGCTGACACGCGTCTGCGGCAGCGCATAACGGCTGCGAAGGCTCGGCCACCCGTCACCCCGATCCATGAACTCGTTGCTGAAGCCCAACACGAGATCGGCGTGTCCCCGCAAGTCCGAGATCGTCCGAATGCCGAGTTCCGCCGCCCGCCCCTCCTTCATGCCGAGCACGTACGTGTTGTTGAATCCCAGCGAACGACTCATGCGAATCCCGCGCGACGCCAGCGCCGCCCGAAGCGCGTCGTCCGTATTCAGCCCGAGATCCGCCAGAATCTCCGCTCGAATCGTCCCCGTGTACTCCGGATAGAGATCGATGTCGCCGTTTTCCAGGGCCGCGAACAAAACTCGCGTGCCGCCCAGCCCCTGCTCGTGAACCGCCTCCACCCCGCTGCTCCGAGCCAAATGCGCCGCGATCTCCCCCAAGATCACCGACTCCGTAAACGACTTCGACCCGATCTCCAACGGACCCTCGGGAGGTTCCGCTCGAACGCCTAAAACCTGCGCCCCCAGGCCGATCGAAACAAGCGTCGCGAGAGCGATCATCCGCCCCCCTCCCCGGGCCCGCGACGCTGCGCCCGGATAAACGCGGTCACAAACGGATCCGCCGGCGACCCCAGCAGATCGTCCATCGCACCCTGCTGAACGATTCTCCCCGACTTCATCAAGACGATCGTATCACCGAAAAATTCCGCCTCGCCAAGATCGTGCGTCACCATCACCACGCTCTTGCCCAAGGTCTGAAACACCTCCCGCAGATCGGTCTGCAAGTCGAATCGAATCATCGGATCCAGCGACCCCAGCGGCTCGTCAAGCAACAACACATCCGGATCCAACATCAGCGCCCGCATGAGACTCACGCGCTGCCGCTGACCGCCCGACAACTGCGCCGGGTACCGCTCCAATCCGTCATCGGGAAAGTGCGTCAACGCGGAAAGTTCCCGAACCCGGCCGTCGATCCACGACCGATCCCTGCCGAGATGCTGCGACAGCAATGTGACGTTCCGCCGTGCGGTCAGGTGCGGAAAAAGCCCCCCCTCCTGAATCACGTACCCCATCCGGTGCCGCAGGGCCTGAACGTTCGATCGTGTCACCTCCGTGCCTTCGAATCGCACGCTACCGGTTTCCGGTCCGATCAACCCGATGATCAAACGAAGCAACGTAGACTTGCCGCACCCGCTCGGACCGATCAACACCGTCGTCCGGCCGGACGCGATCGCCAGATCGGTCGAGTGCAGGGCCCCCACCTCCCCGTACGACTTCGACGCCCCGATCAGCTCGATGACGGACGCCCCGGGCTTGGCCTTCTCATTCTGCAAACCGATTCCCCGCGAATCGAAAGAGTCTCGCGATTTCCGGCACGACGCGAAAAGGACACGCCCCGCTCAAAACCGATCCGACATGAACGGTGCGTGCCCCGCGAAAACCGCCGATGCCGCCGACGCGTCCTCCGCCGACGCCTCCAGATAATCTCGGCCCCGAAGCTGCTCCGCCGTCCAATGTCCCGTGTACATGGCCGCCAGCCCGCGCACGTCGATACCGACCCGCCCGTCGCCGCCCCGGCTCACCTTCCCGCGGCCGTCCGACACCTCCAGGACAAACCGCCCGTTGTTCTGCGGGATCACGTCGTCGCGCACCTCGAAATGGACCCGCGCCCCTCGATCCGCCGAATAACCCCGCGCCTCCAGGGCCCCCGCAACATCGACAATCCGCAACATCCAGTATTCCCAGAGCCGCATCCGGCTGCGCTGCTCCCGAAGCATCGTCAGAAGCGTATCCGCCGGCCCACCCTGCCATTGAACGCGAAACGCCATCGAACGATGATCCGCCAGAAACGTCAACAACCGGCGGGCCGCCGAACGCGTCACCGACGTAACATCGGTCAACTTCAGCGAATACCGACCGCCCTTCGCCTCCACTTGCATGTAATACAGGAAGCCCTCGACACCCGACGGACCCTCCACCAGATAGCCCCGCGCCGTGTTCTTGCGCGGCGTTCGAATCCGCCTCCAGATGTAATCGCGACGATCCAGACTGCCGTCATGCCGCATCGCCCACTGCCGGTAACAGGCCGCAACCGCCGGATCGTCCTCCGGCCCGATCGGCCGAACCGACAGGTCCCGATCGCGAATGTCGATCTGGCTCGTGGCCAGCAAAATGTCGAACGTCGTCCCCGCCTGTTCATATCCCGCCCGGCGATACAACGGTTGGGTCGACGCATACAACGTCGACAAGAACTGGCCCTTCTCGTACATCTCGGCCAGCATGCTCGACATGAGACCGCCCGCGCCGCGATTCCCCCGATGCTCCGGGGCGATCGCCACCCCTGCAATTCCCATCATCGGCACCGACCGCCCGCCGAACCACTGGCCCATCGGTATCAGTACCAGACATCCGCCGACCCGACCCCCAGGCCGAATCACCCGCAGTTGGTCGATCCCCGCCCGATCGATCCACTCGCCGCACTCCTCAACCGTCGTGTTGAACGCCCCGCACAGAATCTCCGCCACCGCGTCCTTTTCGCCGTCCGCCCGAGCGGGCCCATATTCAAGGTCATCCGCCACGCCAATCTCCTTTGCGCCCCGAAACGCCCGGACGCCATCTTACATCCGCGACACGCCCGCTCGAGAAGTCGCCCGAACCGCCGGGTTCGACCCACGACGCCCATCGGATTCTCCGACCACAGGCACCGTTAGTCCGAGACCGCGCATCGTCCGCGTCACCTGACCGGACCAGTCCCGATTCGCCGCGGGACTCGCCGGGCTGGGATGCAGGATCCGCTCGACGGCGATCCCCATATCGCAAAGCGCGGCCAGAGAGCGCTTTTGCGCAAAGTTGCCGATCCCAAGGACACACTTCGGCCGCAGATGTTCCACCGTCTCTCGCAACGCAACATCGCACGCCGAGAACAACCGTTCCCGCTCGCGGGCCGACAGCTTGTCCGGCGTCACATTCGCGCCGCTCGATCGCAAAAACACCAACGGGCAGTAATTCGCCACGAAGAACCGCGAGAAAAACCGCCGCGGCGTGCCGAAATGCGCCCGCGCCCACCCCCAAAGACGCGCCCCGCTCACCTCGCGCCGCGTACAGGCCAACCCCAGAACCGGCCGCTTCGGATGCTCCCGCCCCGGCCGCCCGATCGACGCCTCGATCTTCAGCCACGTGCGCACCACGCCCACTTCTCCGAAAGGAACCCCGGTCTGCGCCATCCCCCACGGCCCCGGGTTCATCCCCAAGAGCAGCACCCGCCCCCGCGCCCCGCCATAACGCCGCGCATACTCGACAAACATCTCCCGCGCGTAAACCAGCGGATTATAGACATGGGTAACAGGCCGACCGAACCGAAGCCTCCCCAGCCGCGCCGTCAGTTCGTCCGCAATCTCAACCAGCGGCGTCATTCCGTGCTGTTCAAGACAAGCGTTCGCGCCCGATCCGTCCGCAATACGCTCAGACCTTCGCGCAGGCTCGCGTACGCCTCCGGCGGAATGTCCCGCACCCGAACCGCAACCGTCCGGCGAAACCGGACCCGATCGCCCTCCGTGCTCACCGACTGCCGAATCTCGCCGACCCCCTTCAATTCCCGGTCAATCTGCGACGGAAGACTCGTCACCGAAGAATCCTTGGGCAAGTTGATCACCAGATCCAGCGTCTGCTCGAAGGGACCCGCAAGCCGAAGCGACGTCCTCCGTGCGCTGCGGTTCAGCGGAATGCTGATGGCCTCGGTCCACGGGCCCCGTTTGGGAAACGACCACAGCCGATCGCCGTCGAGTTTCTCGAGGGCCGACTTCGACTTCAACTTGGCGGACAAGGCAAACGTCGTGTCCGACAACGTCTTGATCGTAAACGTCTTCAACTCCGCGTCCGGCAACACCCGCTTGGCAATAGACTCCACCGCCGAACGCTTCTGCTTTTCCGTGCCGAGACGCGCCGGAACGAACAGGCCCTTCGCCTTGATATCGAGCGTCGCCGTCCAGGTTCCGTTTCGCTTCAGATCAATCGTCCCGCTCACGTTCACCCCGCTGTCGCTCGGAACCAGGAACCGACCCGTAGCCGCCCCCTCCGCCCCGGCCGCGCTACGATCGGGAAACCGATCGCGTCCGCCCCACGCTCCGGGATCGCGAATACGCCCCGACGATGCGTGCCAATAGGTCGTCTCGCCGTCGGCCTCCAGGCAAACCCCGAAGTCCGCGATCGCCGAACGCACATCGCCGCACGCCGGACCCGCCGTCGCGAAAAACGGCTCGGCATTCAAGCCGGCTCCGCGAAACAGGCCCAACAACAGCGCCGCCGCCTCGCGCCCCGAGCCGTGGTTGGACGACATGATCTCGCCGACCGGCCGCAACGCCTCCGACGTCCAGGACGCCGGCGCCGCGACGAAGTTGAACCGCCCCGACAGACGATCCTGAATCTCGAATGCCTTGTCCAGCGCGTCCGACTTGCCGTCCGACCATTCCTCCGCAATGGACGACACCGAACCGTGCGTCTTGACGGCTGCCTCAATAGGCTCCAGAACCGACGCAATCCATCGCCCCCGATCCGGACAATCCGTGAACGAAAAAACGTCGCACCGTTCCCGCCACGGAATCGATTGCGCTTCGCCGCGATTCGCCGGCAAGTTCGTCCAGGACTTCGGACCGTCAAGCTGCGTATGCCGAATCACCCGGCTCAGCGTCGGATAATCCCCATTCAGTCGGGCATCCACTTCCAGGTAGCGGTGCATCCCCGCCGCCGTGGTCCTCTCCCACTCCAGCTCGATCACCGCCCCGGGCTCGATGCCCCCGAACGACAACACCATCTGCCGAATCGATGAAAACGCCGGCCATCCGG
>JAPULF010000548.1 GCA_027295245.1 Planctomycetota bacterium | reverse complement strand
AGCATCGATCACACCTTGCTGAAGCCGGAAGCCACGGCGTCGCAGATAGAGCAGTTATGCAAGGAGGCCCGGGAGCACGGGTTCGCGTCGGTGTGCGTGAATCCGTCCTACGTCAAAGCGGCTGCGAGGGCGCTGCAGGGTTCGAGCGTTCCCGTGTGTACGGTAGTCGGATTTCCCCTCGGGGCTCATGTGCCCGAAATCAAGGCGATGGAGGCCCGCCGGGCTATCCGAGAAGGGGCCGGGGAAATCGACATGGTCATCGATATCGGTGGAATCAAAAGCCGAAACGATGACCTGGTGTACCGCGATATTCGCGGCGTCGTCGAGGCCTGCGAGGAGGGCAGGGCGATTTGCAAGGTCATCATAGAATGCGCCCTCTTGACGGACGACGAAAAAGTACGGGCGTGCCGCTTGTCGCGGCGGGCCCGCGCCGATTTCGTCAAGACGAGCACGGGTTTCTCGTCCGGCGGGGCCACGGCCGCGGACGTGGCCTTGATGGCCGAGTCCGTTCGCGGGGCCGGCATGGGCGTCAAGGCGTCGGGCGGAATCCGCAGCTACGAAGACGTGCGGAAAATGGTCAAGGCCGGCGCCACGCGAATCGGCGCCAGTGCCGGCGTTCAAATAATGAAAGAGGCCAAGGGTGTTACGGCATCGGGCTAGTCGTCCGTTTCGTGATGCGTATGCGAGGTTGTTGAATGATTGACTTGCGGTCCTATGTCTTTCTAGATCAGTTGCAGCCTCAGTTCACGGCGTTCATCGCTACCGTGGCCCAGGGTTTTCTCCCCGTCGCGAAGATGGCGTCGCTGTTCGTCGAAATATCGCCCGGCATCGAAATCAACCGCATTACGGATATCGCGCTGAAGAACACGCGCGTGACGCCCGGCATGCAGATCGTCGAGCGATTGTACGGAATGCTCGAAATCCATTCCGAATCGCAGGCCGAAGTCCGTGCCGCCGGTCGCGCGATTCTGGAGGCCCTGGAGACAACAGAGGACGATCGACGTAAGCCGCGCGTCTCATCCAGCCAGGTCGTTCGGAATCTCGACTCGTTTCAGACGCAATTGATCAACCGTATGCGGCACGGCAACATGATACTCCCCGGACAAACGCTTTACGTGTTGGAACTGGAGCCGGCGGCCTACGCGGCGCTCGCCGCAAACGAGGCCGAGAAGGCGGCCGCGATCAATGTCCTGGAAGTGCGAACCTTTGGGAGTTTCGGCCGAGTCTATCTCGGTGGTGACGAAAAGGACATTGACGTGGGCTACCGAGCTGCCGAGGCCGCCATCAACGCGGTGACCGGCCGAGTCGAAAAAAAGCCGGATCGATAACGAAACCAAACGGGTGGGGCTGCCCCCCGAATCAGAGGAGGCTGTAAATGACGGACGCATTGGGAATGATAGAAACGCGCGGTTTCGCGGCGATGGTGGAGGCATCCGACGCCATGGTCAAGGCCGCCAAGGTCGATTTGGTTCATTACGAAAAAATCGGTGGCGGATACGTAACCTCCGTCGTGCGCGGCGATGTCGCGGCGGTCAAGGCCGCATGCGATGCCGGACAAACCGCCGCGGCCCGTGTCGGCGAGGTCGTTTCGGTACACGTGATCGCGAGGCCGCATTCCAACGTCGACAGCGTGTTGCCGCTCGGCCGGGCCGAGTCCGGCAAGAAGAGCCGCTGACACCGTGCATTCGGGGTCGGCCCGCCGGCACGGATCCGTTTTCGTTGCCCACCAGCCCGGGCGTATTGAGTGTGCCGTCATGTGGCGGGCTCGGTAGCGCGCGGCCTTGAAAGAGGAATGCAATGCTACTTGCCGAGGTTGTCGGAACCGTGGTAGCAACGCGGAAGGAACAGAGCCTCGAGGGGCTCAAGCTTCTCCTGTTGCGCGCCGTCGACGTGGACGGCAAGCCGTCCGGTGCAACCGTGGTGGCGGCCGATGCCGTAGGCGCCGGCGCGGGAGAGATGGTGCTGTACGCCAGCGGAAGCAGTGCCCGCCAAACCGTCGCGACCGACAAACGACCGGTGGACGCAGTGGTCATGGCAATCGTCGACCAGTGGGAGGTCGGCGGCCAAACCAAGTACAAGAAGTAGTAGCTTGGCCGCGGGATTCGTCCCGCGTTTTTCCGGCGCGAGTTCCAAGAATCGAGAAATACTCCGCAGACCGATGAACCGACTCAGTGACAACACCGTCGATGCAATCGCCCAACGCGTACTCGAGCAAATGCGCCCCGGCGCCGACGCCCAATCGCCGTTGCGGGCCCGTCAAGCCGAATCCGCCGCCCGAGGGGGAACGTTGCCCGCCGGCGTGTTCACGTCGATCGATGAATGCGTCGCTGCCGCCGGCTCGGCATTCGGCGAATTCTCCAAGATCGGCCTGGATCATCGGCGACGAATCATCGAGGCGATCCGCGAGTCCATGTTCGCCAATGCCATTTCCCTGGCACGCGACGCCCACGAGGAGACCGGGCTCGGCCGCGTCGAGGACAAGATCGTCAAGAATCGCCTGGTCACGCGGGCCACACCGGGAACGGAAGTCCTCGAGCCGCGCGCCGTCTCGGGCGACCACGGCCTGATGCTGACCGAGTGGGCCCCGTTCGGCGTCATCGCGGCCATCACGCCCACCACCAACCCAACCTCCACGATCATCTGCAATACCATCGGAATGGTCGCGGCCGGCAACACCGTAGTCTTCAACGTACACCCCAACGCCAAGCGCGTTTCTTGTCGCAATGTCGGGCTCATCAACGAGGCCATCATGCGTGCCGGCGGACCGCCGAATGTGATCACCGCGATGGCCGAGCCGACGATCGAGAGCGCCCAACAGTTGATGGGGCACAAGGGTATTCGCATCATCGTAGTGACCGGCGGGCCCGGCGTCGTCAAAGCGGCGATGGCCAGCGGCAAACGCGCCATCTGTGCGGGTCCCGGCAATCCGCCCGTGGTCGTCGACGAGACCGCCGACATCGAAAAGGCCGGCCGCGACATCGTCAAGGGTGCATCCTTCGACAACAACGTCATTTGTACCGATGAAAAGGAGGCGTTCGTCGTCGAGTCCGTGGCCGACCGGTTGTTTGCGGCCATGCAGCGCGGTGGGGCGGTCGTGCTCACCGCCCCGCAGGCTCGGGCCGTCGAAAAAGTCATCTTCGAAGAGACGCGCGGCCCGCGAAAACCCGGTGTCATCAATCGCAAGTGGATCGGCAAGAACGCAAACGTGATTCTCGAACAAATCGGCATGCGCGTACCCGACACCCTGCGCCTTGCAGTACTGGACGTGGACGTGGACCACCCGTTGATTTGGACGGAACAGTTGATGCCGGTGTTTCCGGTTGCACGGGTTCGCAGCGCAAACGAAGCCATCGACCTGGCCGTTGCCGCCGAGCACGGCTTCGGCCATTCGGCGGCCATGCACTCGCTCCATCTCGGTAACCTCAGCCGAATGGCCCGCGAAATCAACTGCAGTATCTTCGTGAAGAACGGTCCCATTGCAGCCGGATTGGCCGAGGGAGGCGAAGGCTACTCGTCCTTCTCGATCGCCAGTCCGACGGGCGAGGGAATGACAGAACCGCGGACGTTCTCCCGCCAGCGCCGATGCGTATTGGTGGACCACTTCCGAATCGTGTGAGACGCCTAGTGAAGAAGTACCCTGCCATCGGACTGATCGAGTATGCCGGCATCGCCGCCGGCACACGCGCGACGGACGCACTCACCAAGAAGGCCCCCGTGCAATTGATCCGCGTAGGTTCTCTCCAGCCCGGCAAGTTCGCGGTGTTGTTTGCCGGCGACGTGGCGAGCGTGGAGGAGTCCTACATAACCGGATTGCAAGTCGGCGCGGAGACGGTCGTCGACCGCGTGCTGCTGCCCGACGTGGCCGAAGACGTCTACAGCGCCCTGGAAGGGCGTGTCGGAAGCTGGCAGGGTGAGACGGTCGGAATCATCGAGACCTCGACGTTGGCCGCGACAATCGCCGCGGCTGACGCGGGCGTCAAGGGTGCAAATGTGGAGATGGTGCAGATCCGACTCGGCGACGGGCTGGGCGGCAAGGGACTTGCCTACTTTGGCGGCCTGTTGGCGGACATCGAAGCCGCAATCCAGATCGGACTGGATGCCGCCCGCAGAGAAGGCCGAACGATTTGCACCGCCATCATCCCACGCGTGGACGGAGACGTCCGCACCGCCCTGCGTCGATCGACGCGATTTGCGGAGTCCGACTGATGTTGCTCGGGCGGGTCATCGGAACCGTCGTGCCGTGTGTCATCTACGATGGCCTTGCCGGCGTACCGTTGCTGATCGTGCAACCGCTCGACAAGAAACAAGAGGAATCCGGCTCGCCGCTTGTGTGCTGCGACGCAACCCGAATGGCCGGGCCGGACGAGTTGGTGTACTACGAGGGCGGACGCGAGGCCGCCATGGCGTTGGATCCGTCGTTCGTGCCCGTGGATCATTCGATCATCGGCATTGTCGACGCCGTTCACTTGTCAGGGAGCGACGAATGATCATCGGCATCGTCGGCGGTACGATTCATTCGACCATTAACCATCCGTTCTACGACGGACGGAAGCTGTTGATCGTGGATCGTACGAACCCCGACGGAGCGACCACCGGCAAGTACCTGATCGCGGTCGATTCGGTCGGGGCCGGCGTCGGGCAGCGCGTCCTCGTGCTCGACGAGGGCACCGGCGCCAGACAGGTGTTGAACGACCCGATCGGGCCGGTGCGGTCGGTAATCGTGGGAATCATCGACGAGATCGCCCAGTCGCAGCACGGCAAATAGCCCATCGGAAGTACGCTTGCAAACTTCCGCGCCGGACGTTACGGTCCAATCGATCGACGTCGTCGATCGCCGGACACGTTCGCCGAAATCAAGGATTAGCTAGTGGCACGAGAACAATGGGGCTCTCGCATCGGCGTGATCCTCGCGGTCGCCGGTTCCGCCGTGGGCCTGGGAAATTTCCTGCGTTTTCCGGGACAGGCCGCCCAAAACGGCGGCGGCGCATTCATGATCCCGTACTTCGTTTCGCTGCTCGTGATCGGGATACCGCTGGGTTGGGCCGAATGGACCATGGGCCGTTACGGCGGCATTCGGGGATTCAACTCCGCGCCAGGCGTCTTCAGCGTGATCTGGCGAAACCCGATCTCGAAATACTTCGGGTCATTTGCCCTGCTGATCCCGCTCGTCATCTACATGTACTATGTCGTCGTCGAGGCCTGGTGCCTGGGGTACGCCTACTATTATCTCACGGGCGAACTCACGAGCCTTTCCGGCGGCGCGGAATCCTATTCGGGATTCTTTGATAACTTCACTGGGGCGGATGAACACGGTGCCCTGTTTGCCGACGGCGGACAGCCGTTGCTGTTGTTCCTCATTGTAACCATTGTAGTCAATTTTTGCCTGATCTATCGCGGTGTCAGCAAGGGCATCGAAACATTCTGTAAATTCGCAATGCCCCTGATGGTGATCTGCGCGATCTGTGTGCTGATCCGCGTTCTGACGCTTGGCACGCCCGACCCTGAGCAGCCCGATCGGTCGGTCCTCGGCGGGCTCGGCTTTATGTGGAACCCGGACTTCGCCGCCTTGACCAACCCCAAGACCTGGCTCGCCGCCGCCGGCCAGATCTTTTTCAGCATGTCCGTCGGCTTCGGAATCATCATCAACTACTCGAGCTATATGCGGAAGAACGACGACGTGGTTCTCAGCGGCCTTACGGCCGGGTCGATGAACGAGTTCTTCGAGGTCTGTCTCGGCGGCCTCATCACCCTGCCGGCGGCCTTCATTTTCCTCGGCGTTGCGGCGGGCACTTACGGCACCTTCGGCCTCGGATTCAACGCTCTACCCAATGTGTTCGCGGCCATGCCCGCCGGGCGGGCATTCGGGTTCCTCTTCTTCTTCATGCTGTTTCTGGCCGCGATCACGAGCAGTCTGTCGATGCTGCAACCCGTGATCGCGTTTCTGGAGGAGGGATTCGGCCTCAAG
>JAPULF010000547.1 GCA_027295245.1 Planctomycetota bacterium | reverse complement strand
GTGTCGCCTAATGGAGAATTCACGTCTGACGCGGGGCCGAAGTATCAGGGCCGCTGGGTCAAGGACTGCGACAAGGAGATCATCCGCGACCTGAAGGAGCGTGTGGCGTATCCGGGAAGCGAAATCCCGATCCTGTTGCATCAGGAGCAGTACCGCCACGACTACCCGTTCTGCTGGCGGGCCGAAGAGGACCCGCTGATCCAGTATCCGCGCAGGAGTTGGTTCATCCGAACGACGCAGTTCAAGGACGCAATGCTGGAAAACAACCGGCACATCAATTGGCTGCCGGAGCACATCAAGGCCGGGCGGTTCGGCAAGTTCCTGGAGTCAAACGTCGACTGGTCGCTGAGCCGCGAGTGCTTTTGGGGGACGCCGCTGCCGATCTGGGTCTGTCAGGACGCCGAATGCCGGTTTCAGGAGGCGATCGATTCGTACGAAGCGCTGGTCTCCAAGCCCGGCGTCGACGGTCTCGGTGTATGGGAGAACGCTAAACGGGAAAGCCCCGGCTTGAGCGATCATCTGAAAGTACACAAGCCTTACATCGACGCCATCGAGTACGACTGCCCCAAGTGCGAGGCGGGGCGGATGCATCGCGTGCCGGAGGTGATCGACTGCTGGTACGACTCCGGGGCGATGCCGTTCGCGCAGTGGGGGTTTCCGCACAAGAACCGCGATATGTTCGAGCGGCAGTTCCCGGCGGATTTCATTTCCGAAGCACTGGACCAGACCCGCGGGTGGTTCTATTCGCTCACGGCAATCAGCGTTCTGCTGTTCGGCAAGCAGGGTGTGGCTCGAAAGCTCCTTGCCGAATCGACGAACGCCGGCGCCGAATACCCGCATCCGTTCCGCACCTGCATCGTCCTCGGCCTGCTCATGGGCGAGGACGGACTGAAGATGTCCAAGTCCAAAAAGAACTACAAGGATCCTGCGTACATCTTTGAGCACGAAGGGGCCGACGCCATGCGGTGGCTGTTCTTCAACGGACAGACCCCGTGGACGTCCATTCAGTTCAAGGAGTCGGCCATCGCCGAGGGGCAGCGCGAGTTTCTCATCCGGCTCTACAACTGCTACAGCTTCCTCGTGATCTACGCCAACATCGACAAGTGGACGCCCGAGCAACGGGTCGATTCGAACGCCCTATCCGAGATGGACCGGTGGATCAACAGCGAGCTGGACCAGTGCTGCCTGCGGATTCACGACTGCATGGAGGCGTACGACAACTTCAACGCCTGCAAGGCCCTGGTCGAATTCGTCGACGCGCTCTCCAACTGGTACGTTCGACGAAGCCGCGACCGTTTCTGGCGATCGGGCATGGACGAAGACAAAAAGGCCGCCTACACCACCCTTCACGGGAGTCTGGTGGCCGTGTCAAAGTTGATCGCCCCGTTCACGCCGTTTATCGCCGAGTCGATGTATCAAAACCTCGTCCGGACCCATGATGCCGAGGCCCCGATGAGCGTACACCTGTGCGACTACCCGATCGTGGAGGCCAACCGCGCGGACGTCGAGCGGCGGATCGACCGAAACCTGAACGACGAGATCGCCTTGGTGCGGCAATTGGTTTCGTGCGGCCGGGCGGCCCGTTCGGCGGCCAAGCTGCGAGTGCGCCAGCCTCTGGCAGCGATCGAGTTATTCCATCGAAGCGCCGAGGTGATCCGCCGGCACGAGGAGATCGTCAAACAGGAGCTGAACGTCAAGCGGCTGGACTACGTCGGGCAGGCTCAGATCGACCAATACGTTCACTATGAGGTCAAGCCCGATTTCAAGAAAATCGGCCCCAAACACGGCCGGCTGGCGCCGAAGATCAAGGCGACCCTGGCGAAACACCCGAACGCGGACGGCATCGCGAAGCAGTTGGAGCAGGACGGCGCGTACACCCTGGAGGTGGACGGCCAATCTGTGGAACTGTTGGCCGAGGAATTGATGATCGAGCTTCATGCCCGCGAAGGATGGGCGGCGGAGCGCATCCCGGGCCACGGCATCCTGGCGCTGGACGCCCACCTGACGCCCGAGCTCCGCGACGAGGGCATGGCCCGCGACCTGGTGAATCACGTGCAGCAGATACGAAAATCCCTGGATCTGCGATACGAGCAGCGGATCGATCTTGCCCTGGTCGGCGATGAAGATGTCGGCCGGGTGGTGACGGGCTTCGGCGATTACATCCAGGGTGAGACGCTTGCGACCAACCTTCTGACCCGCCCGATCGCCAACATCGAGCCGTCCAAGCTCGAGATCGACGGCCACGCGGTGTCGGCCTACGTTCACGCCTTGTAGCGGCTTTTCTCGGTTCGAATTGTGCGTTACATTCCCCAACCCTTTGATCGGGCAGCATGACAAACAGGATTTAGCGCGGGAGCGGAGTTCATGGCAAAATACACCGCCAAGACGGCGGACAAACACATCCTCTATCAGAAGTCCGTGCAGTCGCCCGAGGCCGAGGTCGATTTCATGGACCGTGTGTTCAACACCCACTACCGGAGGCGGCCGACGCGGTTCCGCGAAGACTTTTGCGGCACGGCCCTGATCTCTTGCGAATTCGCCAAACGGCGAAAGGAGAACCACGCCTACGGAGTGGACTTGCACAAGCCGACCCAGGACTGGGGCGTGCGGCACAACCTCAGCCGCCTCGAAGACGAGGCCGCGAAACGCGTACACCTCGTCAACGACGATGTCTTGAACGTGACCGATCCCAAGGTCGACGTCGTGGGTGCGTTCAACTTCAGCTACTTCATTTTCAAGGAACGCGGCCCGCTCGTGGACTACTTCAAAACCGTGAGGTCATCGCTCCGCAAGGAAGGGTTGTTCATACTCGACGCCTACGGCGGGCACGAGGCCCAGCAGGCGATGGAGGAGGAGACGAAGCACGGCGGCTTCACCTACGTCTGGGACCAGGCCGACTACAACCCCATCAACGACCACACGCTTTGCCACATACACTTTCGATTCCCGGACGGGACGGAAATCAAGAAGGCGTTCACGTACGATTGGAGGCTGTGGACCCTCGCCGGGATCAAGGACGCCCTTGCCGACGCCGGCTTCAAGGAGTCGGACGTCTTCTGGGAGGGCACCGGCGAGGACGGCGAAGGCAACGGAATCTACCGCCGGCAGGTCAAGGCCGAGAACACGCCCGGTTGGAACGCCTACATCGTCGCGACGCCTTGATGAATCAGTTGTCCTTCGCGTCGGCATGGCCATCCAGGCCGGGGGCCGGTCCGCGAGGCGGCGCGGGAACGCGATTACCCAGGGGGTCACCATCGGATTCG
>JAPULF010000546.1 GCA_027295245.1 Planctomycetota bacterium | reverse complement strand
TGAGATTCTCCGGCAACACCGGTTCGATCTGATTCTGGCGTCGTTCCCTCCGGCCAGCGCTGTCAAACTGGCGCTTCTTCTCCATCAAGCCACCGGGGTGCCGCTGGTCCTGGATTTTCGCGACCGCTGGTTCGGGCCGGGTGGCTACGAGCCTCAACAAGAGCGATCTCGTCAGCGCCATAAAACTCTGGAGCGTACCGCGGTCGGGGCGGCGACCGGCATCGTGACGGTCTCGGAGCCGTTGGCCGAGGCCCTGGCAAGCGAATTCTCGCTCGACGCCGGCCGTATCCTGCCGATTCTGAACGGTTTTGAGCCTATTGAATCCCCTTCAACGGTCGAGCCGCCAATTCGCAAGACCCACCGATTCGTGGTGGCCCATGTAGGAACGGTTATTGGCCGCAATCGGCCCGATCTGTTGTTTAAATCGCTCGTGGGAATCAAGGCGGACCTGCGAATGCGCGAGGTACTCTTCCGATTCGTCGGCAATCTCTCTCGGGCGTACTTGAGCCGTGCGGGCCTGGAGGACATCGTTCAGTCGACGGGGTTGCTGCCGCGTGACCGCGCCCGTACCGAGATGTTCGGGGCCGATGCACTGCTCTTGCTGATCGGAAGCTATGTCGGCAGGTGGGGCCATAACGCCAAGCTGTTCGAATATCTTCAGACGGGCCGTCCGATTCTGTGCCTTGAAGAGGCGCCGGGCACGAGCAATGATCGGCGACTCCTGGAGCGTCACGCAGGCGACCGTTCGTTTTTCGCGGCGGTCCATAATCCGGATGAAATCGCCCGATCGATCGGGGCGATACGCGCATTTTGCTCGGGTTCGGCGATCGGCTCGGCCGTCGGCGACGTCGCATTGGAACAATACAGTCGCAGACACTTGGCCGCTCGGCTTTCGGAATTCCTGTCGCGAGCAGTAGAGTCGACGGGGCCGGCGAATTAAGGCGGACTCACTTCTTCACGTCTTCGAGCGAGGCCGCCGCCCCCACCTGGAACGAGAGCTGTTCGAGTTGCACGGCGAGATCGACGGACGAAACGGCGACGGCGGTGTCGACGTCGAGACTGACGGGGGCGAAATTCAACAGTCCGCGCACTCCGGCGGCGAGCAGCCGGTCGGTGACGCCCTGGGCGGCTTCGCCGGGCACGGCAATGATCGCGAGCCGAATGTCTTTTTCGCGGACCGCCCTTGCGATCTCCTCGACCGGTTGAATCGTCACGCCTTCGAGGGACGGCACCCTCTTGCCGATTTTGGCCTTGTCGTCGTCGAATACGGCCACGACCCGGAATCCCTTCCTGGCGAAGCCGCGGTGTGCGGAGAGGGCCATCCCCAGGTGGCCCGCGCCGACCAGCAGCACATTCCACATTCGATCCGTGCCGAGGATTCCCCGGATCCGGGCGATCAATTCTTCGACGTTATATCCGATGCCGGGTTGGCCGAACTGGCCGAAGTAGGCGAGGTCCTTTCGGACCTGTGCGTCGGTCAGCTTGAGGGCGTCCCCGAGTTGCCTGGATGAGATGGTCCGTTGATCGTCACGCCAGAGGTTGTCCAATTGACGCAGATAGAGGCTCAAGCGGCGTACGGCAGGCACCGGAATGTTGCCAGGCTTCATGGTAATCCGCCTCTTGGGACCTGGGTCGGCCTCGTTCCAAAGCTATCGTACCTGGATGGGTTTTTTCGCGTCAACAGGGCGGGCACGGCCGAGCTCCGTGGGCACGTTCGAGGGGTCCGTTGACACCACGAGCCGGTTCCGGATAGTGTTGTAGGATTAGGGAGTGGCAGTGCCGCGCGGTTGGCGCGCCGCGTGTGCGGCCCGGAATCGCTCACCCGAGGAATGGATCAACCCGACCACGGTCGCCTGTGCGGCGCCGGCGGCGGTTTTCGGTCAACTGCATGAAGCTTCACTGTTTCCTGGCGACAACGGCGTTCATCGCGGCGGTGGCCCCGGTTTCCGCGATTGCCCAGGCGGGCACCGACCCGCTGGAGCCCTATGCGCGCCAACGCAATCTGGATCGCGACGAAAGGGCCAAGATTCGCGTCGAAGTGACCGATCGGGCGCGGGATCTGAATAACGCCAACAGCGACGACGGTCGCAAGGCGGCCCGGCTCGCCTTGACCGGTTCGATGGGCCTGAGCCAGGCGACGCCTACCTTCCTCAAATACTACGTGGAACAATGTGTAACGCAGCTTTCGCCGCTGTTAACCGGCCAACAGGTCGTGCCTGCGCTGGATGCCATCATCGTGCTCAGGCAACTGAAACACCTGGGCACCTGCAGCGCGGCGATTTCCGGGCTGGGGTCGACTCATGTCGGTGTGCGATTCGTCGCGGCCAAGGCCTCCCAGGATCTGTTGAATTTGATGAAGCGACCGCGCCAATGCCCCGGCTTGATTGCCGCGTTGGGCAAAGCCGGCGGGCGGGAACCCGATGCCAGGGTAATCAGCGAGATTTATGTCGCGATAGGCATTCGCGCCGGGATGGGCAACATCGATTTGTCGAATGAGTGTGCCGTTGCGTTGGCGAAGACTCTGGACGGTCGATTGCAGAGCACGCGCGACGAAGTTGTCGAAAGCTTGGCCTACAAGGCCGCGGGTGACTGCTTCAAGGCGGCCGGTGCAAGACAGCGTACTCAGTTGTGGAGTTCGGTGCGTCGCGTTGTGGACGGACATGTGGATCGTCTATTCGATCCCCAGACCTCGCCGACAAGGCGAACTCTTCTCCGAGGGGCCATATCAGCTGCGGTTAACGCCCTGGGAAAAATTCTGTAGGCGGGGGGGGGGGGGGGGGTGGGCGACCGGGCGGTGGGGGCACACAACGTGGTG
>JAPULF010000545.1 GCA_027295245.1 Planctomycetota bacterium | reverse complement strand
ACATTTGGCCTGGGGCTGATCGACGCTATTTCGAAAGCGACGATTCTATCCAATGCCGACCCGACAGATGCCGACTTGGACGAAATCAGCGGCCGTGCGCATGTGCTGGGTGACGGACGCGTCGGTCGACTGGGCTGGAAGGCCCAGGTGCCGAGCGTGGCGGAGTTTGTGGGCGACGCGATGGCGGCGGAGATCGGCCTGACACTGCCGGCCGCGGCCGGCGTGTCTTTCGCCATCACGTCGGACAATGACGGTACCCCGGACCCCGAGCTGTCGATGCAGCAGACGACGGACATCATCTTCTTCCTGAGCATGCTGGCGGGCCCGCCGCGGCAACCGATACCGCCGGCGGATGCCGCGGTGGTTGCGCAGGGCGACGCGTTGTTCACGACGCTCGGGTGCGACAAGTGTCATATTCGATCGCTGCCCGCGGCGATAGACGGGTTCTTCGCATTTCCGGTGCCTCTGTTCTCCGACCTGTTGTTGCACGAGATTCTGCCGGCCGGCACGGCGGGGATCGAGGACGGTGCCGCGAGTCAACTGGAATTCCGCACGACGCCGTTGTGGGGCTTGAGCGAGACGGCGCCCTACTGGCACGACGGTTCGG
Organism: Planctomycetota bacterium; assembly: GCA_027295245.1. Lineage (GTDB taxonomy): Bacteria > Planctomycetota > Phycisphaerae > UBA1845 > UTPLA1 > JAPULF01. Next base: position 2,797 of record JAPULF010000545.1, on the reverse strand, counting down.
AAGACGGAATCGACGGGGCGATCCGCAGGCATGACGGCGAGGCATTGACGATTCGCCAAGCCTATGAGGCGCTTTCGTTGCCCGAGCGCGAGGCGGTTACCAAGTTCCTCGGCACGTTGTAGCTTCGACATCGAGGCGAGTGCGCCGAGCCGGGGCTACGGCCCAGCGCCCGCTTCGTCGAGCGCGGATTCGATCATGGATTCGAATCTGCGCCGATGCTCCTGATGCTCGCGGACCGAGGCTGGGCCGGTGAAACCGGTGTGGGCTGCGCGGACCGAACCGTCCGCGCGAAGCAGGACCGTGGTCGGGTAGGCCCGTAGCCGGTCCAGGAATGGCAGTACCTTCGAAGCGGCTTTCTTGTCCGCGATGCCGGCGATCAGAATCGGGTAGCCGAGGTCGTGGCGCTTGATGAACCGTCGTACCTGGGCGGCGTCGCGTTTCCGGTCACCGGTGGTTTCAAAGGCAAGCCCCAGAATGCGAAGACCGCGATCGCGATAGCGCCGGTCCAGATCGACCAGGAAGCGCGCGGCATCGTGGCAATTAGGACACCACGAGCCGAACAGCTCCAGGATACGGACCTTGCCGCGGAACTCGGGATCGTTGAGTGAGCGAGGGCGGCCTTCCAGATCGGGGAATTCGAGTTCATCCAGCCGCACGCGATCGGAGTATTTCGTCAGTGTGAATCCGTCCGGAAGTTCGGCGCTATCGTCGCGCGTGGCGGTCCAGGTTTCATGCCACGTATCACGCGACCAGAAATCACCTTCTAGAGTGCCGTCCGACTTGATTCGTGCGTCGAACAGGAACGCGTGGGCGCCATCAAAACAGGAGAGTCGCAGTCGGCCCATTTCGTATGAGCCGGCAAGAAAACGGTAATCGCCGGTTGTGGTCAGGAAGGTCCCTTCCACGACTCCGTTTGCGAGGCATTCGAAGATCCCGACCGCGGGCTCGCTGCTCTTCGAGAATCGGACGCGCCAGCGACCGGATATCGGAGTGAATGCTTCGGGCCCGTTCTCCTTGCGAGTCAACGGCGTGAAACGGTATCCTCGAGCGGGCTCGGCCGAAAACGGAAGTGTTGACCACTTGTTTCGCCCGACGCGCTTCTTCCATTCACCGCGGAGCACTCGCGTTCGGTTTGCCGGCACGGCCGTGATGGTCGATGCGAAGTGCTCGATGTCGAGCGTGATTTGGCGCGAATCGACGCTGACGCGCGGTACTTCGATCCGCTCGCGGCCGTTGATGATCCAGGCGCGGTGGGTTTGGTCTCGGGACTCGAGTTCCAGAAGAAACGGCAATTCGCCGCCCGGCGACGCAAGTACGGCCCGATAGAGTTCGGCCCGGCCGTCGGGCGGTTCGACCGCCGCGGCCCGCAGCCCGAGCAGTGCAAAGATCGCGATGGCGATTGCAGCCCTTTTCATGAATCCCGCGTTTACAGATCGAAACGAGCCTAGATGCCAAAAAGCCATTCCTGGATGTCGCGTCCGTCGGTCGAACCGTCACGGTTCACGTCGGCACGGACTCCGACGCAACGGTTTGGGAGGGGGATACCGAGTAGGGCCTGGGCAAGGAAGAAGGCGTCGTCGATCTTGACGGCCCCGTCACCCGTGATGTCGGAAGGAGCGAGAGGCGAGTCCGGGACGACCTTGTAAATCTCACCCGTTGTCGAACCGGCGCGGTCCAGGATATAGAGTTCACCGCGCCCGTCCTCGCCGAACGAAGCGACGGCGCCGATGAACTGACCGCCTCCCGGCGCCAGATCCGCGGTTCGTTCCAAGAAGTCGTTGACCGAACCATCGTAGGTGAACGACCAGATTCGAGCGGTGCCGAAATCGGCGAAGAAGTAGTATCCATCCAGGTCATTGATATCACATCCTCGATAGACGTATCCGCCAGTCAGGGAGAAGCCGAGGCCGTGCGAGTATTCGTGAATGGGGTCGACCGCGTTGACGCCCGCGCAGTTGCAACCGTTTGTGGTACCAACGCACTGGACGCTGACCGAGTTTGCGCAGGCGGTGCCCTCACGGCAATCCCAACCGTAGTTTTCGCCGCCGGTGCTGGTATTGGGTTGGAAGTCGATCTCCTCACGGGCGTTCTGGCCTACGTCGCCAATCCAAAGGTCGCCGGTGAGTCGATCGAAGCTGGACCGATACGGGTTTCTGAGCCCGTAGGCCCAGATTTCATCGTCGCCGGTGACGCCGATGAAAGGGTTGCTTACGGGATTTGTATAAGGCAGGATGTCTACGTTGATGCGGAGCATCTTTCCGAGCAATTGATTCGTGATGTCCTGGGAGCGCTGACCGGGATCGCAGGCGGAACCGCCGTCACCGGTGGCGATATAGAGTTCGCCGTCGTTTGGACCGAAGCCGATCCAGCCGCCGTTGTGGTTCGGGAACGGCTGATCGATGAACAGCACCTGGACGGCGCTTCCGGCGTCGGCCGTGTTCGAGGTCGCCGGGTCGCCGGCCACCGTGTATCGCGCAATAATGGTGTCACTGCTGTTGTTGGTATAGTTGACGAAGAAATGGCCGTTGTTGGCATAGTCGGGGTGGAACGCCAGACCGAGGAGACCGCGCTCGTCGTTTCCGCTGATGTTGGGAACGAGGGAGTCGATGTTCAGGAACGCAGCGGGCAGCACGGTGTTTGTGGAGAGGTCGAGGATTCGAATGACGCCGCGCTGTTCGACGAAGAACAAGCGGCCTATGTCGCCCGGGGGTGCAATGGCGAAGATAGGACGATTCAGACCCGATGCCACACGAACGGTACCGAAGGGGGCCGGGGCGGCGACAGTGGAATTCAGCCA
>JAPULF010000544.1 GCA_027295245.1 Planctomycetota bacterium | reverse complement strand
GTTAAGAAACGTTGCGTGCTCGGCAAGGCGAATCAGGTACTTCCCGTCACCGAGGTCCTTCTTCAAATGGCTGAGCTTGTAGTTGTACAATAGGATGTGGAACAGTCCGATTGACAAGCCGACGAGAATGCCGGTGAGCATATCGGTGAAGACCAGCACAACAATAGTCGCGACGAACGGGGCGAATTGCCAAATCCCCGCCCGATACATGTTCACGAACAACGAGATACGGGCGAGTTTGTAGCCGGTTATGAGCAGGATCGCCGCCAGACACGCCAGGGGAATTTGATTCAGCCAGGTCGGAATCAACAACACACAGACCAACAGCAGCACACCGTGGATGAACGACGAGAGCCGCGTTTTTCCGCCGGCGTCGAGATTGGCGGCGCTGCGGACGATCACCTGCGTAACGGGAATCCCTCCCAGCAATCCGCAAACGATGTTGCCGATCCCCTGGGCCTTGAGTTCGAGGTTGGCCGGCGTGACGCGTTTCTCCGGATCGAGCTTGTCGGTCGCTTCGACACAGATCAGAGTCTCAAGGCTGGCGACCAGTGCCAATGTAAACCCCACCACATAGACGTCAGGGTTGAGGAGCGCTTGCTTCGAGAAGTCCGGCAGGGTGAAGAAACCGGATAGCTCCGTCCACGATTTTGCGATCGGCAGGACCACGCAATGATCGGGGGAGATTGTCCACTCCGGATAGATCGCCTTGAAGGTCTCGTTGATTGCGACGCCGAAGACCACGACCAACAAAGCCGCGGGTATGCTTCGAAGTATTGCGTTGTTCTTGATTCTCGGCCGCTCCCACGCGATCAGGATTACCATCGACACCGCGGCCACCAGAACGGGGCCCTCCGTGCTCGACAGGACGGCGTAATATAATGTCGAGAGGGTGTTGTGACCGTGTACCTGGATGAATTCCATTTCGCCTATCCACGATTTGTCGTAGCCCAGCGCGTGCGGGATCTGCTTGAGGATCAGCGTCACACCGATTCCCGCCAGCAGGCCCTTGATGACGGACGACGGAAAATAGTGGCTGATGATGCCGGCCCGCAGGAATCCTCCGACCAACTGGATCACACCGGCGATTACAAGCGCTAGCAGGAAGGTCTCGTAGCCGAGTTCCCTTACCGACGCGGCGACGATTACGGCCAGTCCTGCCGCCGGACCGCTGACGCCCAGCCGTGAACGGCTGATGGACGTCACGAGCAGGCCTCCAATCACGCCCGAGATGATCCCCGCAAACGGCGGCACGTCGGAGGCCAGCGCGATGCCCAGGCAAAGCGGCAGGGCCACCAGGAACACCACAGCGCCGGCGACCGTGTCGTCCAGGATGTGATTGCGGTTTCCCGCACTCATGCCAGGAATTCCTGAACGTGCTTGCTACCGGCAACGCATGCTGCAAACCGTTCGAATTCTTCCGGGCTCGCCGGTGGGGTGCCGAGACCACCGGCCTCCGTGCCATCGGCGGTTTTTTCGTGCATCGGCACTTCCACACGCCTGCTGACCAAGTCGTAGACTCCGTATGCCACTTCGATATTTACTCCATCGTTCGCGTGCAGTTCGTCCCTCAGCACGGATGCCGTCCGGGCCGCATTGATTACGACGGCGGCTTCGAGCAGTGCTTCGGGGTACGATCGGTGCCCCTTCACGTCGTCGCCCCATCGGGCCTGAAGGGACTCGGCGGCGGCCCGCACGGCGTGGGAAATGCGATCGACGATCGCCCGCAACCCGTGTGTCGGGGCGATCGACGTGTATTCCGCAGGCCGAAGGTAGCAATCGACCGCGGCACTGACCGCCCCGCAACCGCGATGTCCCAGCACGACCACCAGCTTCAGGCTGGCGCTGAGATGGCAGGCGGCGTACTCCAGGCTGCCGAGTCCTTCGGCACTGAGTACGTTTCCGGCCACCCGCGTCACGAACAGATGGTTGCACGCCTGATGAAAGATCAACTCGGTCGGGACCCGGGCATCGGCACACGCGAGCACCGCGGCGAAAGGACGCTGAGCCGGGGCCGTCTTCGTCTGTGGCGTCAGCCCCAAGGCGGTGGCGTCGATCGGAATGACGCGCGTTTGAGATTCCTGGGCAGTGTCGGCATTAAACAGGTTTGCAAAGATTCGGTTTCCCTCGACCAGCCGCTCGCGAACTTCGGCACAGCTCTTCGGGGCGGACTCCGCGCTCGGAGCCCGGGGGTCACAGCGATAGACGATCTCGATCACGAATGGGCACACCTCCAGCCGCGGAGATACTCACGGATTTCGGTTTCGGTGACAACTGGTGTTTAAAAAGGGCCCAATCGGCGTGCCGGTCGAGTCGGCCCGAATTCCGTCGCGAATACTTCGGCAAAGATCGTTTTCGTCAGCCCGGGTCGATACCCATAAACCGCCGAAAACGAACTCGAAATCGCATTCCAAACCGATACGGCATGCCCCGAATCGAGGTACAAACGGCTCGCCAAGGTATGGCGGTCGCCGCGCCGAAATTCCGACGCCGACCGTGGCAGAA
>JAPULF010000543.1 GCA_027295245.1 Planctomycetota bacterium | reverse complement strand
CGGCCCGGTCGGCGGCGTGCCCGAAGGCGAATCCGTTGATTGGTTCCTGCCGCGGGCCGGCGAGAGCGTGATGAAGGCCACGCCGACTACGATGACGGCCGCGGCGAGCATGGTTCGCATGGACAACGCTTCATCCACGATTGCCCAGCCGAGGACGACCGCGACCACCGGATTGACGAATGCGTAGGTGCCGACGCGTGCCGGGGTGCTTACACGGAGGATATAGATGTAGGCGGTGTAGGCGATCAGGGCGCCGAAGGCGATCAGGTAACCGAGGGCGACGACCGATCGCAATGAGATCTTCGCAATATCGAGGCGGCCCCAGTCGCCGGCTATCGTGCCTACCACGAGGAGGAGTACGCCGCCGGCCAGCATTTGCATGGCGGTCGTCAACGGCGCGGATTTCGGCAGATGGGCGTGTCGGGAATAGATCGATCCGGACGCCCACGAAATAGTCGCGAACGTGAGCACGGCCGCGCCCCATGGGTCGACGCGGACTCCGCCGGCCAGTTCGGAGGGGCCGACGAGGAGGAGTATTCCGGAAAAACCCAGGGCGAGTCCGACGACGATCTTGGCCGTGGGACGATAGCCGCCGGGCCGCAGCCACTCGATGAGTACGAGCCATAGCGGAACCATCGAGACGAGCAGGGCGGCCAGGCCGGACGGAACCCGGTTGTCGAACTCGGCCCAGACGACGCCGCCGTTTCCGCCCAGTAGAAGCAGTCCGCCGATCACCGTCGCGGGGCGCCATTGGGCCCGGGTGGGCGGCGCCGCTCCCTTCCACCGGGCCCACAAGTACAACACGGCGCCTGCGATGACGAACCGCGTACCGGCCATCAAAAAAGGCGGAAGCGTCTCGTTCGCGATGCGAATCCCCAGGTATGTCGAGCCCCAAATGAGGTAGACCGCAAGAAACGCGACCGCGACGCGCGCAGTCGGCGCGGTGCTGCTATCAAGCTGTCGGTCCAATGTCTACCTCCGGAAGCTGAGCGATACGGTCGATCATAGCGCGCGGTTCTTCCATCGGCGCGAGAGTTGTTTTCCGGACGGCAGCCCGGCAAACCGGGATCCGGCCCGTGCAATTCAAAAGCGGGAATCGACTCGATTGGTAGCCGCAATGCCGGACGGTTAGCCGTCCGCGATGAAAGACTAGGCAAGGAGCTGTCACGCGGGCCGCTCGTATTGCCTATCCATGAAGCATCAGAGCGTGTTTGAAAAGCCCTTTGCGAGCTGCAACCGTAGGGGGCGGACGCTCGCCGACCGCTTCCTCACGGGCGCGGCTCTGATCAGATTCCGCTTCTCAAACACCTTTCAGCGACGCGCCCGACGTCCCTCAAAGGCCAGCGCCATTTGCGGCTCGCTTTCGCCGCGTTCGAGGTCCAGCAAGAACTGCTTGCGCCATACGCCGCCGCCGTATCCGCTGAGACTTCCGTCGGCGCGGATCACCCGATGGCAGGGGATCACGATTGCAATGCGGTTGTCACCGTTGGCCCGGCCGACTGCCCGCTGCGCCCCGGCGTGTCCGATGTCGCGGGCGAGTCGATCGTAGGAAAGCGTCTTGCCATACGGGATTTCGAGAAGCCTGCGCCAGACCGCTTCCTGAAACGGCGTCCCCGCAATCACGAGAGGCGTCTTGAACCGCTCGAGCTTGCCCGAAAAATAACGGTCCAACTCGGCGGTGATTCCGTCGATGTGGCGGTTCTTGCCGGGCACGACGGGTCGTTCGATCCGACGCCGCAATGTGCGGATCTGCGTTTCGATGGCCCGGCGGTCCGTGAACTCGAGTAGACAAAGCCCTTCATTCGTGGCCGCCACCAGCAACGGCCCGATCGGACTGGTCAGCCACGCCGTCACGATGCAGTCCGCGGTGCGGGCCCGGCCCGGCGGTTTGCCGAAGGTTTTTTCGAAGGCCTCGCGAAATCCGCTGGCCGAATCGTATCCATGCCGCAAACCGACATCCGTCAAATCGGCGCCGCGGCGAATCTGTGCAAGTGCGAGTCCCATGCGTCTGCTCCTGTGATAGGCCTGAAACGTCATGCCATATTGTTTGTTGAAAAACCGCCGCGCCCGTGACGGGTCGATCGACATCGACCGAAGGTCTTGGTCGTGCAGCCGGCTGGTCGGGTCGGCCTCGACGCGGGCGAACAACCGCTCGACCCAGGCCGGCGGGCGTCCGTCGGTGTCCATCGGCCGGCAGCGCTTGCAGGGCCGATACCCCGCCAGGAGGGCCTCTCGGGCCGAGGGGAAGTACTCGACGTTTCGAGGCCGCGGCTTGCGCCCCGGACACGACGGCCGGCAGAAGATGCTCGTCGTCCGCACCGCCACGAAGAACACCCCGTCATACGTGGCGTCGCGATCGAGCATCGCCCGGGCCATGCTGGTTGGCTTCGGTAGCGCTGACATGTCTACAAGGTATATCATGCATCGCCCTCGCCGCCACCGATTTTTGAGCGCGGATGTCGAATCGCCGGTATTCGTTACCAAACCCGTGTCAGGTGCTTCGCTACCTCCGCGAGGTGTTCCTCACGACAGCGAGTGGCTTGAAGAGAGCTGTTCCGATGTACTCCGATGTGCAGCGGGACAGTCAACGGGACGAGTCGGATTGGTCGGGCGGTCGCGCGGTGTCGAATGGCGAGCGGCTCAGACTGCCGTGTATTCGATCCGCGTCGATGTTACGACGACGGGAACACGGCGCTCATGATCGAGAACGCCGAGCGTCCGCTTCGTGTGGCGTCGGCCACGCGGGCCTGCAGACTCGGCCGCGGTAAGGACGGGTCTTGCGGATCTTCATCGACCGCGACGATCGGCATGTCGGGCTGGCTTCGGCCATCTGTCGGCGGGGCACTTGCTCGGAATGCGTAGCCGGCGACGAACGCGAGCGCAATGGCGGCCGCGAATCGAGCCGCGCGGCCGGTTGTCCAACTGCGGCGCGGGGGCGCGGCAGATTCGGGCGCGATCACGAGCTGCTCGCCCGAACGCTCGATTCGTACCGGCGGCGCGGGCGGCAAGGATGCGACTTGCTGCACCGTTTCCGTCAACGATTCATAATCGCGCCGACAACTTTCGCACGCCGCAACGTGGGAGTCGAAGGCCGCTTGCTGTGCGGCTGCCAATTCGCCGCCCAGGGCGTCTGCCGTCAGAGATTCGAATTTCTTGCAATTCATGTTG
>JAPULF010000542.1 GCA_027295245.1 Planctomycetota bacterium | reverse complement strand
CCCCGGCGGGCCCGACAGTGGCGACGAGGGCCCTGAGCCGGTTGTGGTGACACACTTTACCGGCAAGGTGGAACTCTTTATGGAGTATCCGCGCCTGGTAACGGGCGAGGCGGCCAGCTTTCTTGCCCATTTCAGCGTGCTGGCCACGGGAGAGCCTGTTCGCAGCGGGTCGCTCGAGTTCAAGGTCCGTACGCCGAGTGGTCAAACGCGCGGCATCACCTTGGAGAAGCCGAAACGCGACGGCTTATTTGTTCCGGAGTTTACGTTTGATTTGCCCGGCACGTACGAACTCGAACTCGATCTCCGGAGTCCGCAGGTTGAAGAGTCGGTACGGGTCGGCGAACTGGTGGTTCATCCGGACATGAAGAGTGCGCTTGCGGCGGCCGAGGCGGAGGCTGGCGTGGAACCCACCGACGTCATTCCGTTCCTCTTGGAGCAGCAATGGCAAATCGAAATGTTGATCGGGCAGGCGGCGTATCGAACGTTGACCCATCGGCTTCGACTACCGGGCGAGATTGTCGTTCCTCAGCACGCCTTGGCCATTGCGAGTTCTCCGGTTGCGGGCCGTCTGTTGCCTCCGCAGGGGGGACGCCTGCCGCGATTGGGCGACAGGGTGGAGGCGGGCCAACTGCTGGGCTTGATGGAACCGCCGTTGCCGAAGACCACGGACCTGGCTCTTCGCGCCCTGGACCTGGAGATGAAGGGGCTGGAAGTGGAACGCTCGATTCTGCAGGCAACGGCGAGGCTCGAATTCGCCCGAGCAGAGTTTGAGCGGTTGGCCGCGTTGCGAGAGAACGGCGTCGTCCCGGAGCAGGAGCTGGACAAGGTCAAGCGGAATCTTCGGGTTGCCCAGGCCGAACATGACACGGCGTTGTTGATGCGGGACAAGTACGCGAGGGCGGCGGCCCATCTCTCCAGATTGCAGGGGGCCGCAGGGTCGGGAGACGACGCGGCGACCGAGACGCGGCTTTCATTGAGCGTTCCACTGGAGTCTCCGATTGCCGGTCAAATCGTCTCGGCGGAGCATATCGAGGGCGAACACATCGATGCCCACGAGGAAATCTTTCGAATCGTGAACGCCGACCGCATGTGGGTGGTGGCCCATATCTCCGAGGTCGACCTTGGCGGCGTCAAAGAAACACCCAACGCGACGCTGGTGCTGTCCGCGTTTCCCGAAAGGCGAATCGACATTTTCGGCGCGGGCGGGCGACTCGTGCACTTCGGCACGGTGGTTTCTTCGGAGTCGCGGACCGTGCCTATTCGATACGAGATTCCCAATCCGGATGGGCTGTTTCGGGCGGGTATGTTTGCGGATGTCTTTCTGGAGAGTAAGCACGCGACGGATGTTGTCGCCATCCCCGAAGATGCGGTCGTTCATGAGGGCGGTCGTCCGTTCGCGTATGTGCTCCTGGACGGGGAGCACTTTCAGAAACGAGTACTCGAACTCGGCATTCGCGATCAGGGCTTCGTTGAAGTCAAGAACGGCGTGACCGCGGGCGAGCGAGTTGCGACGCGGGGGGCGTATGCCCTCAGGCTTGCCTCGCTCTCGCCAACGTCCATCGGTCATGGGCACGCCCACTAATCCGAGGAGCATCGATTCATGCTGAACGCCTTGATTAAGTGGTCGTTGTCCAACCGACTGGCGGTGGTGCTGGTGTCGGCCATCCTGCTGGTGGCGGGTACGTACGTCACGACGTCGATGCCGGTGGATGTGTTTCCCGATCTTACCGCCCCGACCGTGACGGTGCTTGTCGAGGGCCATGGGATGGCTCCGGATGAGATGGAAACGCACGTGACGTTTCCCATCGAATCGGCGGTCAACGGCGCGGCCAACGTCAGGCGGGTCCGTTCGGCCACGGCGGTCGGCATCTCGGTGGTTTGGGTCGAGTTCGAATGGGGAACGGACATCTACCGTGCCCGACAGACAGTTACCGAGCGGCTGGCGGCGGTGACTGGGAGTCTTCCTGCGGAAGTTGAGCCTCCGGTGCTGGCACCGGTGTCGTCCATCATGGGCGAAATCCTTTTCCTGTCGCTGACATCCGACCGACACGGTCCGCTGGATCTTCGGACGGTGGCCATCACACAGTTGCGTCGGCGCTTGCTGGCGGTACCGGGTGTATCCCAGGTCACACCGATTGGCGGGGATACGAAGCAGTATCAAGTGGTGTTGTCACCGCAGCGGCTTCGGGCCTATGCGGTCAGCATGTCCGAGGTGATCGGTAGCCTACGGAACGCGAACGTGAACGTCTCGGCGGGTTTCCTCGTGCGAGGCGGCGAGGAGTCCATCGTTCAGGGCATCGGTCGCGTCGAAACGACGGAAGACATCGGTCAGACCGTGGTTGCGGTTCGGGAAGGTCGGCCGATCAAGGTCTCTGATCTGGGCGTGGTGATTATCGGCGCCGCCATCAAGCGGGGGGCGGGTTCCGCTTCTCGCCGCGATGCGAGTTGGAACCCGATCACCGAGCCGGGCGTCATCATCGCCATTCAAAAACAACCGGGGGCCAACACGCTCGAGTTGACGCGGCGTCTGGACGCGGTGCTGGATGAAGTGCAGGCGACGCTGCCGGAGGGGATGCTGCTCAACAAGAACCTCTTTCGGCAGGCAGGATTCATCGAAACCTCGATCGACAATACCGTCGAGGCCTTGCGCGACGGCGGCCTCATGGTGGTTGTCATCGTCGTGTTGTTCCTGGCGAGCCTGCGAGCGAGTGTCATCACGCTTCTGGCTATTCCGATTTCGTTGGTCACGGCGGTTCTCACGCTCAAGTTCTTCGACGCAAGCATCAACACGATGACGCTGGGCGGCATGGCCATCGCGATCGGCATGTTGGTGGACGATGCCATCATCGATGTCGAAAACGTCGTTCGCAGGCTTCGCGAAAACGCGGCGGCCGATGCGGGGAGCCGGCGGCCGGCGATCGAGGTGATCTTCAAGGCGAGCGTCGAGGTGCGGGCTTCGATTGTCTTTGCGACTTTCATCATTCTTCTGGTCTTTTGCCCGTTGTTTTTCCTTGCGGGACTGGAAGGCCGTTTGCTTCGGCCGCTCGGATTGGCGTTTGTGGTGTCTCTGGCGGCATCGCTGGTGACCGCCCTGACGCTTACGCCCGCCCTTTGTTACTACCTGCTGCCCACCAGTCGTTCCATTCTCAGTGCCCGCGAGCCCTGGATAGTGCGGACACTGAAGCGGGTGTATTCGCGTCCGCTTGACTGGGCGATGGGGCATCCTTGGCTGGTCGTCACGCCGACTTTTGTGCTGCTTGTGATCTCTATCTGGGCGGGGTCATCGTTCGGTCGAAACTTTCTGCCGGAGTTTAATGAAGGGGCCATGGTGGTTGGTTTGGTGACGGTACCCGGCACGTCGCTCGAAGAAAGCGACAAGCTGGCCAACGTCGCGGAGCGGATGTTGATGCAGCATCCCGAGATTGTCGCGATCGGCCGGCGGACGGGGCGCGCGGAGGAAGATGAGCACGTCCAGGGGGTGGAAGCCAGCGAAATAGACTTGACGCTGGATATGGACGCTCCCTCTCGGCTGGGCTTGCCAACCCGCACGAAGGAAGAATTGCT
>JAPULF010000541.1 GCA_027295245.1 Planctomycetota bacterium | reverse complement strand
AATACGATCGTACACGCCCACAACGAATTCCTTGAAACCCTTGCCGACCTGGGAATCGTGGGCTGCATTGCGCTTGTCGGCGCCATCCTGGTTACCCTGATTCACGCGGTGCGATTCGTTTCATCGAAGGAACGAACCCATGATCCAAGCCGATGGAGGGTCATCGGGCTCTCGGCCGCACTCGTGGCGGTCCTCGTCGATCAGTGTTTTGAGCCCGCCTTGCGCATCCCCGGTCTTGCGCCGATTCTGTTGACCTGTTGGGCGCTTCTGTGGGCGATGGTCCGCCGAAACACGGTCGCCGTGGAGGCTCGATCAGATCAAGACCGATTGTCTAACTCGAAGGTCCGCGCAGCCGGCGCCTTGGTATGTGCCGCCGCCGTCGGGCTGGGTTACTTGGGTGTTCGCGACTGGCAAGGCGTTCGGGCTCGATACGATGCCGAAGTTGCGCTGAGCGACGGTCGGCTCGACGATGCCGTCGAGCGAGCCGATTTCGCCGCGCAACACACGCTGGCGCCCTATCGTCGCGTGGTCCCACGGAGGATCGCCGTGCAAGCCCGTGTCATCGCGTTCGGACGCGTGCTCGAAAACAACGAACGGCCTCCGAACGATGCCGAGATCGCGTTGGCGTACGACGCACGGCGACGAATCAGCCAAATCGAACGCGCCGCCCCGAGGTTTTGGAGGATTTCACAACTGCAGGTTTCCGTGTGTCGGGCGCTGGTGGTTGCGTGCCACCGCCGCAACGAAACGAGGAATGAGCAGTTTTTCGCGCAGTCCCTTGTGGTCGCTCTCGAGCGATGGCGGGCCGACGAACCGTTTCTATCCGCGGCCGTTGTCCGCCTTTGGCAGGCGCGGCCCGGGGCACCGGTCACCGACCGCCTCAAGTGGATGCGCTGCCTGATGCGGGGCGGCGAGATTGACCCGGCCTTCCGTTCACTGTTTGCGATGCTCGTGCAACACCCCAATTTTGCGACAGTGCTCGACGATCTGCTCAACATTGCCAATGAAGACAAGGAACGCGCCCCGAAAGCGTGGAAGGATTCGCTCTCTCCGGAGACCCTTCGCATTCGGGCGCTCTACGTAGCCGTTCAGGGCAGACACCGGGAGGCCGCCCAATTTGCCCGGTCCGCCGCGGACTTGTATCGGCGGGCTGGAACGCGACTGTTTGCCGGGCACATCGCCGCCCTTCATGAAGCGGTGATTTATGAATTCAGTGAGAGTCCCGTCACCGGCTCCGACGGGCACTTGAGTCGGCTTGCAGAGGCTTGGGCCGTTGAGGGCGGCCCGACCGATCCGGACACGCCTTTGGTCGGTCCGATTGGCTGGACGCGCCTGAGTGTCTTGCTGGCCGCGGGGCGCGAGCAGGAAGCAGACCGCCAAATTGTGGCACTGGATCAAAGCAAGCCGATTGAACTCACGAAGGGTGCGGCGCTCGCGCGAATCGCGGGGGTTTTTGCGGATGACGCCCGGTTCGGTGAAGAGGCGGAGCGTTGGGCGCAACGGGCTTGCTCACTCGCGCCGCACCTTCCAAGCCCGGTCGGATTGTGCGTCAAGTTCGCGCTGCGACGGGGCGACGACGATTCCGCCCTGGCGGCCGCGGAGCGCGTCATCGAGCTGTCCGACGACGGGCAGGCCGAATGGGCTGACAGATTTCTTGACACGCTTCAGAAGCAATACCCCGCCAGCACCATTTGGGTCCGATTGGAAAGGACATTAGAGAAAGCCGACGACGGAACGGAATCCCCGGGTGGCACGGATAGCAGCCCCTCGAAAGAATGATCGGGTTGGGCTCTTGCGGCCGACCGGTCGAACGACGGTTCCTTGAAAGACGGGCAGGTGCGGTTAGAATCGGAGAATTGCCCTGTTCGGCAAGGAGTCCGGCCAATGACCGATAAGATCATCGGAGACGGCATCACTTTCGATGATGTATTGCTCGTCCCCGCCCGAAGCGGTGTTGTGCCGAAGGACGTGGATGTTCGTACCTACCTGACGCGCAATATCACGATCAATATTCCGCTCGTTTCTGCCCCAATGGACACCGTTACCGAGTCCGGGCTCGCGATCGTCCTGGCCCAAGAGGGCGGCATCGGAATCATCCACAAGAATCTCTCGATTGAAGCCCAGTGTCGCGAGGTCGAGAAAGTCAAACGGAGCGCCCACGGCGTCATCGCGGACCCGGTTACGCTTTGTCCCGACGACTCCGTTGAACGGGCCGTCGAGCTCATGCGGCTGCACAACATCTCGGGTGTTCCCGTCGTCGCGGAGAACAAAAAGCTTGTTGGAATCATCACGCGGCGCGATCTGAAGTTCATTGAGCCTCAGCGCAAGCTCGTGCGCGACGTGATGACCAAGGAACACCTGGTCACGGCCCCGCCGAGCACCGGTTTGGACAAAGCTGACGCGATTCTCCAGGCCCACAAAGTCGAGAAACTTCTTCTCGTGGACGCGGACTATCGTCTCGCCGGGCTCATTACGATCAAGGACATCGATAAGAACCGACAGTATCCCAGCAGTGCCCGCGATTCCCAGGGCCGGTTGCGAGTCGGCGCTGCGGTCGGCGTTCACGACTACGAGCGGGTGGACGCCTTGATCGCGATGGGCGTGGACGTGATTGCGGTCGACACCGCCCACGGCCACTCCGACAACGTCATTGAAACGGTGCGGAGTATCCGGCAGAGGCTTGATATAGACATAGTGGCAGGAAATATCGCCACGGCCGATGCGGCGCGGGATCTGATCGACGCCGGCGCCGACGGGCTCAAGGTCGGCATCGGACCGGGTTCGATCTGCACGACTCGGGTCATATCAGGCGTCGGCGTACCCCAGATTACCGCGATCATGAATGTCGTGTCCGTCGCCGAGGACGCGGGGGTCCCCGTCATTGCGGACGGCGGCGTTCGCTTTTCCGGGGACATTGCCAAGGCCATCGCGGCAGGGGCCAGCAGCGTGATGCTGGGCTCGCTCTTCGCGGGCCTGGATGAATCGCCCGGCCATCTGGTCCATTGGAAGGGCCGCCGTTTCAAGGAATACCGCGGGATGGGGTCGATGGGCGCTATGGTTTCGGGCAGTGCCGACCGATACAGTCAGGGCGACGCAGAACAGCGCGACAAGCTGGTGCCCGAGGGCGTCGAGGGGCGCGTGCCCTATCGCGGAAAGCTGGCGGACTTCTCGTACCAACTCGTAGGCGGACTCCGCGCAGGCATGGGTTACTGCGGCACGCCGTCGATCAACGCGATGCGACACGACGCCCGTTTCATCAGGGCGTCTTCCGCCGGGGTCGTAGAATCGCACCCCCATGACATCGTCATTACAAAGGAATCACCGAATTATGCAATTGATACCACCGTCGACATCTGACGAATGGGTGGCCGCCGCGTACGAGATGAAAAAGCGTGCGTATCGTGCCGCCGCTCCGCGGGCGATTTCGATGTTGCTTACAAAGTTTACGGCGGCACTGGTTGCCCTCACAATCGTGGCCGGCTGCGCGCAGGTGAATAATCCCTGGAAGGATTCCAGCGCATGCATCGACGCCGAGATGACCACGCCGAGCGCGGAGGGTCACACGGGTCGCCGGGAATTCGGCCGTCACAAGCAGCGGAATTTCGCCGCCCACACCGTCTACTATGAAAACGGCGCGACGACCCATTGGCCGCTCTGGTGGGAAGATCCCTTCGAGGACAAGGGTAACCGGTTCACGCCCACCCAGGATGAAGATGCTCCGGATACGGAGTTCGCATGGAATTGGGTGGATTACCTTCACATGGCTTACGGTCCGGCGCGCTTTACGGTGAACACGCTCGTCTGGCCCGTCAGCGCGATCGTCACCCCGCCGGGAACCTTGATGGAAAGCGACGGTCGTATCAGCAAGGGTCTGGTCTGGCGCGATCACGACGCCAAGCGAGCAGCACCCGATCGGGTGCCGCCGGATGTTGCTGCCGACCGGTCAGAGCCGGTTCAGGCAGACTGACTACGGCCTGAGAAGAGGGTGCGTTTTCGTCGGCGGGAGATTTGCGCTCGTCCGGACGGCCGCAAGAACCCCATATACGGGGCACGGCCCTTGCCGAGGCATGTAGGCAACGCTAAGCTTTCCGCTTTCTGAATCGCCCGGTCGGACTGCCTGCGGTGTCCGACCCAGGGAATCTGCCACAGAGCTTCGGAGGCGCCATGCCAGGTTATACAATCAACGACATCCGCAACATTGCTTTCGTCGGCCATGGAGGGGCCGGAAAGACTTCCCTTTGCGAAGCCCTTCTGCACGTCACGGGTGTGACGAATCGGCTGGGCAGCGTGATGGACAAAACGAGCCACCTCGACACCGACGAAGAAGAAAAGGAACGGGGGTGTTCAATCGAGTCACACGTTCTAAACGTGACGCACAATGACAGACACATCAACATCGTCGATACACCGGGTGCTCCGGATTTCATCGGGCCCGCAATCGCGTCCCTCGCGGCGGTTGAAACCGCCGTGGTCGTTGTTCATGCCGGCGCCGGAATCGAAGTCAACACGCGCCGCATGCGCGACCAGGCCAAGAACCACGGCCTTGCCCGCGCCATCGTCGTCAACCGCATCGATGCCGACAATGTCCGCCTGGACGAACTGCTGAAGAGTCTCCAGGAGGGCTTTTGCGCGGAGGTGACGCCGATCAATCTTCCCGCGGACGGCGGCAAGTCGGTGGTCGATTGCCTTGCCAACGAGGCCGGCGACACGGACTTTGCCAGCGTCGCCGAGGTCCATACGAACATCGTGGAGCGCGTCGTCGAGTGCGACGACGACCTGATGAACAAGTACCTCGAGGAGGGCGAGGTCAGTGCCGACGAAGTCAAGAAACACCTCGCCAAGGCCGTCGCGAAGGGAACGATTGTTCCGGTGCTGTTTACCAACGCCCGAGGCAACGTCGGCATCAAGGAATTGCTGGACTTCATCGCACTCGGTTGTCCATCGCCCGTCGTCGGCAAGCAACGCGTTCTTGTCATGGCCGGCGAAGAAAAACCCGTTGCCGCCGAGGGTCCTTTCTGCGGCCTGGTCTTCCGACTCGCTGTGGACAACAAGAGCAATCTCAAATACTCGTTCATTCGCGGACTGGGCGGGTCCCTGAAGTCAGACGCGAGTCTCATGGCCTCCGGCGAGCGCAAAGGGGCGCGGCCGGGCCACCTGCTGAAGTTTCAAGGAAACGACCACAAGGACGTAGATGCGGGAATTGCCGGGGACATCTTCGCGGTCGCCAAAATGGACCTGCATTGCGGGGACACCGTCTTTTCCGAATCGAACGACGGCAAGATTCCCATGATCAAGTTGCCCATGCCGATGTTTTCGCTTGCCGTGGAGCCCAAGAACCGCGGCGACGAGGCCAAGATCGGTGACGCGGTCCGTCGTTTTACGGACATCGACCCGTGCTTCAAGACCATGCACGACGCCCAGACGCACGAACTCGTGATTAGCGGAGTCGGCGACCTTCACCTGCGCGTCATCCTGTCGAAGATGCTCAGGCAATTCAAGGTGGACGTGAGCACCAAGCCACCCAAGATCCCCTATCGCGAGACGATTACCTCGAAGGCCGAGGGTCACTATCGCCACAAAAAACAGACCGGAGGCGCCGGCCAGTTCGGAGAAGTGTACTTGCGGATCGAACCGCTGGAACGCGGCAGCGATCCCACCATGGAGTGGGGTTGGGACATCTTCGGGGGCTCTATTCCGGGCCAGTTCGAAGGCGCCATCAAGAAAGGCGTCGTCGAACTGATTGGCCAAGGCGCCATTGCCGGATTCCCCATACAGGACGTGAAGGTCTCGGTTTACGATGGCAAACACCACCCGGTCGACTCCAAGGAAGTCGCGTTCAAGACCGCAGGCAAATACGCATTCAGGGACGCGGTACAAAAGGCCAAACCGGTGCTGCTCGAACCGATCGTCGATATCGAGGTGACCGTGCCGTCCGAGAATGTTGGAGACATCACGGGGGATTTGGCCCAGCGCCGCGGTCGACCCAGCGGCCAGGATATGCTCGCGGGCAATCTTACCCTCATCAAGGCCCAGGTTCCCCTGGCGAAAGTCGCGGACTACCACTCTCGACTGAGTTCGATCACGGGCGGCAAGGGAAGTTATGCCCTGGAGCTATCCCACTACGAGCAGGTTCCCAGTAACGAAGCCCAGCAGATTATCGCACAGCACAAGCCCAAGAAAGCCGACGACGAATAACGGAGCAATTGCGGACCACCGGCTTGTCTCCGGCCGCTCCGGGCCGCCTGCCCGGTCAAGGCGCTGCCGGACGCGATTCGAGAGAATACCTTTTGGCGAGAGTTGATACAGTCTCCATGCCGACCACATCCGTCGATCCGATTGAAATGGGCGTGTCCCGGACTCAAAAAAAGGCTTCGGTCGACGTGCGCCCGGTGCCGGCATTTGTTCGGGCTCGTATCGTGGTGGTCAGGGCGTGTCTCGCCGGCTGCATCCGTTTGTTCGGATTGAACGGTCTCTATTTGATGGGACGATTCTTCGGAACATTAGAGTATCTGACCGACTATAACCGCCGCCGCCGCGTACACACAAAGCTCAAACAGTTTTTCAAGGATCGGGCCACGCCTTCCTGGCGGCGTCGCGTCACGCGGCAGTATTTCATGCGCATCCGCTGCGACAAGATGTTCTACACGATCATGGATCGCATTCCCCGCGACCAACTGCTCGGACGCATCGAATTCATCGGCCGAGAGCACGTCAACGCCGCGCTGGCCCGTAACAAGGGCCTCTTTGCCGCGATGTGTCATTTCGGATCTCAGCACGTCGCCGGTCTCATGATGGCCCTGATGGGATACCGGCTGGCGGGTGTGCGCGATCCCAAGGAAAGCCACGTCCGGCGCTACATTCAACGGAAATACCGCGAGACCTTTCCCGAGATCGCCGCGATGAAGATGTTCTACAGCGACGCCTTTCCCCGCGAACTCTTCCGCTACTATCGAGACAATGAGATCGTCGCCAGCCTCCTCGACGTGGACCGCGCGCGCGGCCAGACGTTGAAGACCTACCCCGTGTCCATCTTCGGAGAAACCCGCGATTTCTTGACCGGCCCGCTCAAGATCGCGATCCGCTGCAAGGCCACCGTGTTGCAGGGCTTTGTCATATCGCGTCCCAACTTTCACTACCAGATCATCTCCACGCCGCCCCTGTTCGACCCGGAGGCGGTGGAAGACGAAGAGCAGACCGTAGCCACCGCGATTCAGACATACGCCGATCGCGTCGAGCAGCACGCCCGGGAACACCCGGATCACCTGATGAAAATATGAACTCGCGCGCTTCGCCGAGAAAAGAAGCGGCTATGGCAGTTTACGAAGGGTTGTGACGCGAGGGCTGTTCCCCTACGACGGGAACCCTGGTGCGCGAAGCACGTCGCCGACAAGGGGTGACGCTGCAGCCAATCGCGAATCGCGCTAACTCAGTTCTTGAAGGTAGTCCATGAGCAACCGTACTCCGTAACCCGTCGCACCTACCGGACAATAGGGCTGGGCTGTCAGTGTGGTTGCGGGGCCGGCAATATCCAGGTGGGCCCAGGGCGTCTTGTCCGCGACGAACTCCTTCAGGAACATGGCGGCTGTGATCGCCCCGGCGGGGCGCCCGCCGATGTTCTTGATGTCACCATCGGCGCCGGCGATTTGCTCGCGATACACCGGCCAGAGCGGAAGGCGCCAAACGCGTTC